>NZ_AEJZ01000142.1:0-661 GCF_000208525.1 Escherichia sp. TW14182 | reverse complement strand
CGGCTTTAGATCGACTGTAAACATACAGAGGCGAAAAAAGAATAATCCCTATAACCGAGGCCGCAAACTGAGGCGCATATTCATTCACAGCCTTAGCTATTTCTTTTTGGTCAAATATTATGCAAGCAATAGCGGCTACATAAAAAACAGCGATGGTAGCTGTATCATTCATAGTAAAAAAGTAGGTTACCAATGGGAGCAACGGAGTAGCCATGTATAAGAAAAAATAAATATTATTAATTTTCAAGTTGTTATGCGTCATTAAAGAATCCCTATCTACTACAAGTTAGCTTATAACTAACACCAAAATGTTGATTGCAAATCTACATCACGATGTACGCGCTTATTGTACGGCAAGAGTATTCATAGACAGGTATATCAACTAACAATTGACCTTCTACGCCAAGCAGTCAGACAGCGGATGTAACAAGTGATAATGGCAAGTTAAGAGGGGGAGAGGATATAGATACACAAGCTAGACAGAAGCATCGCTACACAGGCTGAAAAAAACATCAGCGCGTAAGTGCTCAAATCAAACTATCGGGGAAATTCCGCTTCCTTACTACATTCGGTAACAAATACTTTTACTAAATGTAGTTATGGAAGCAGAATTTGATTAAATCAATCTAACTTGCTTGATAAGTTCAGGCAAAATGATGCT
>NZ_AEJZ01000143.1:0-16125 GCF_000208525.1 Escherichia sp. TW14182 | reverse complement strand
GGTCCCCCCCCCCCCCGCCGGTATCGAACACTTCGACGTTTTTCAGGAACTGGGTCATAAACTGTTCGGTTTTGGCTTTATCGCCACCGTCGGCTTTATCCGCTGCGCCCCACGCGGCTAAATAGGTGTAGCGCGCGTTACCGGACGTTTTCGGGTTCGGGAAAATCAGCTTCACGTCGGAGCGAACCAAATCGTTCCAGTCGTGGATATTCTTCGGGTTGCCCTTACGCACCAGGAAGCCCATGGTGGAGTAGAACGGCGAGCTGTTGTTCGGCAGGCGCGACTGCCAGTCCGCCGGGATCAGCTTGCCTTTGTCGTGCAGGATTTGTACGTCGGTCACCTGGTTATAAGTAACAACGTCGGCTTTTAAGCCCTGCAAAATCGCCAGCGCCTGTTTTGATGACCCGGCATGAGATTGTTTTATCGTCAGTTTGTCGCCGCCGTTATCTTTTGCCCACTGCTGTTCAAACGGGGTATTCAGGGCGGCAAACAGCTCGCGGGAGACGTCATAAGAACTGTTAAGCAGTTCCGTTGCCTGCACGTGGCCAGCCAGCAGCAGCGAAGCGACCAGCGCGAGAGAGTTCTTTTTCAGTAAGTTAACGGCCATTGCGCACCCTTATATATTTAATGACTTTCTAATAGCCATCATATTTATAACGGGCATGAAAGGAGTAACGGTTTTATATACCGTTTGGTGATTTGGAAGTTGAAAAGGGAATAAGAACTTGGTTCAACAGGCGTAATTGTTGCAGTCAGTTTGGACACGGACAGCGCGGAGAAACCGGAGCGTACACATAGTACGTGAGGATTTCGAGCACTGCCCGGGGCAAAAATGACAAATAAAATAGCCTGGTGAACTTAGTTCAAGACGAAATCCTCCCCACTAATGCAGGGAGGAAACAGAGGTGAATCAGATGCCGACGCTAACCGTCTCCGGTAGTGTGCTACCGCCATCGATCACATTCTGTGTACCTGTTAAATAGCTGGATTCATCCGACGCGAGGAAGGCTGCCAGTTCGCCGACTTCCAGCGGATCGGCGAGGCGACGCAGCGGGATTGCTTTTGCCATTTCGGTGAGCACCGATTCCGGATCTTGCGGATTTGACTGACGGGCGATGCTTTCCGCCATTGGCGTGCGAACGTAACCAGGGCAGATTGCATTAACGCGAATCCCCGACTGTGCATACTCCACTGCCAGCGATTTGGTCAGCCCCACAATCGCCGCTTTCGTTAAGGCATACGCTGTTTCGCCCGGATCGGCCACCATATCGCCGGTGACCGAAGACATCATCACAATGCGACCATCTTTGCGGGCAATCATCTCCGGCAGCACCGCCTTCGTGACGTTCCAGACACCTTTGATATTGATATCAATATGGAAATCGCGATCGTCATCGCTCATTTCAAGAAAACTACCCAGACGGCAAACACCTGCGTTATTCACCAGAATATCAATGCGCCCTTCTTTTTCCTTCGCGCGCTTGATCGCTGCCGTAACTGACGCCGGGTCGCGTACATCGGCAATTACCGCCGTACAGCGATGACCACGACCACACAGCTCATCCGCCAGCTTTTCAATCTCAGGGGAGATATCCAGCAAGATTAGGTTTGCGCCATGACGCGCAAAGGTTCTGGCAATTCCTTCACCAATGCCTTGCGATGCGCCCGTAATCAGTGCTGTCTTGCCCGTGAGTTTACCCATTTCAAGTTTCTCCTTTTGAATACAGAGCATTACGCTCTATTGTCCCTACCATACCTGAATAACAGATCAATGCTGAGGAGTGGATCTAAATTCAGGAAAATCTTAAGTAAAATCCCCCTTAACCACAACTCTGTCATTGTATGCATTCCCTGCTGTACATAATCAGGCAGGGAGATATGATTCACTCCATATGAAATTATTCGAAGGCAAATATTTAAGGTGATTGTATATGCAACTTGAAAAAATGATTACTGAAGGTTCGAACAGCGCCTCGGCTGAAATCGACCGCGTATCGACGCTGGAAATGTGCCGAATTATCAATGATGAAGATAAAACCGTTCCATTGGCCGTTGAGCGAGTACTGCCGGATATCGCAGCGGCGATTGATGTCATCCACGCCCAGGTCAGCGGTGGTGGTCGTCTGATTTATCTCGGTGCCGGGACTTCCGGTCGGCTGGGGATTCTGGATGCCAGCGAGTGCCCCCCAACCTACGGCGTGAAACCGGGTCTGGTGGTTGGTTTGATTGCTGGCGGCGAATATGCCATTCAGCACGCGGTGGAAGGCGCGGAAGACAGCCGGGAAGGCGGCGTCAACGATCTGAAAAATATTGCGTTAACGGCGCAGGATGTGGTTGTCGGTATTGCTGCCAGTGGTCGCACGCCGTATGTGATTGCCGGGCTGGAATACGCTCGCCAGTTGGGCTGCCGCACGGTGGGCATTTCCTGTAATCCCGGTAGTGCTGTTTCAACAACCGCAGAGTTTGCTATTACGCCAGTCGTCGGGGCTGAAGTGGTTACCGGTTCTTCGCGGATGAAAGCAGGTACGGCGCAGAAACTGGTGCTCAACATGCTCTCCACCGGGCTGATGATTAAGTCAGGAAAAGTGTTCGGCAACCTGATGGTCGATGTGGTCGCCACCAATGAAAAACTACACGTGCGCCAGGTCAATATTGTCAAAAACGCGACCGGATGTAGCGCGGAACAGGCGGAAGCGGCGCTAATTGCCTGCGATCGCCACTGCAAAACAGCGATTGTAATGGTCTTGAAAAATCTCGATGCCGCAGAAGCGAAAAAACGCCTGGCGCAGCATGGCGGTTTTATTCGTAAGGCTCTGGAAAAGGAATAACCTATGGCTAAAGAGATCAGCAGTGAGCTTCTGAACACCATTCTTACCCGCGTCGGCGGCGCGGGAAATATCGCCAGTTGTGGTCACTGTATGACGCGTCTGCGTCTCGGTGTACATGACAGTTCACTGGTTGATCCTGATATCAAAACGCTGGAAGGGGTGAAGGGTGTCATTTTGACCAGCGATCAAGTACAGGTGGTATTTGGGTCGGGCAAAGCGCATCGTGCCGCAAAAGCGATGAGCGTGTTGTTGGGTGAAACACCAGTGCAGGATGCCGCAGAAATCGCCGCTCAGAACAAACGTCAGTTAAAAGCCAGACAAACCTCTGGCGTGCAGCAATTTCTCGCCAAATTCGCCACTATCTTTACGCCGCTAATCCCCGGATTTATTGCCGCCGGTCTGCTGCTGGGGATTGCGACGTTAATCGCCACGGTGATGCACGTTCCGGCAGATGCCCAGGGAACGCTGCCCGATGCGCTGAATTTTATGAAGGTATTCAGCAAAGGCTTATTCACCTTCCTGGTGATCCTGGTGGGATATAACGCCGCTCAGGCCTTCGGCGGCACAGGTGTAAATGGCGCGATTATCGCCGCACTGTTTTTGCTCGGTTATAACCCAGGCGCGACCACCGGTTACTACGCTGGTTTTCACGATTTCTTCGGCCTGCCTATCGATCCGCGCGGAAATATCATCGGCGTACTGATTGCCGCCTGGGCCTGCGCCCGCATTGAAGGTATGGTGCGTCAATTTATGCCGGACGATCTCGACATGCTGCTGACCTCGTTAATCACTCTGCTGATCACCGCTACGCTGGCATATCTGGTGATTATGCCGCTGGGAGGCTGGTTATTCGAAGGCATGTCCTGGCTGTTTATGCATCTGAACAGTAATCCACTTGGCTGTGCAGTGCTTGCCGGACTGTTCCTGATTGCCGTGGTCTTCGGCGTGCATCAGGGCTTTATTCCCGTTTATCTTGCCTTGATGGACAGCCAGGGTTTCAACAGTCTATTCCCGATCCTTTCAATGGCAGGCGCAGGTCAGGTGGGCGCGGCGCTGGCGCTTTACTGGCGCGCGCAGCCGCACAGTGCCTTACGCAGCCAGGTGCGCGGGGCGATTATCCCTGGCCTACTGGGCGTTGGTGAACCGTTGATTTACGGTGTCACCCTGCCGCGCATGAAACCGTTTGTTACCGCTTGTTTAGGCGGCGCAGCAGGTGGATTGTTTATTGGTCTTATCGCATGGTGGGGTCTGCCGATGGGGCTAAACAGTGCCTTTGGGCCGTCTGGCCTGGTGGCGTTGCCGCTGATGACTTCGGCACAAGGCATCCTTCCGGCAATGGCTGTGTATGCAGGTGGGATTCTGGTGGCATGGATTAGCGGGTTCATTTTCACCACGCTCTTTGGCTGCCGTGACGTCAATCTGGACTAAGCCGTAACTTAGAAACAAAACAGCCCGATACGCTACGCTTATCGGGCCTGCAGGTTAACTGCAATTTATTGAATTTTAACGATCATACAGGCCGGATAAAGCATTTACGCCGCTCCGGCAAGACGCTACAGGTGCGTGAGTAAAACTTACAGCGCCATCAGCTTGTCCAGCGACGGTGCGAAGTAATAGCCGCCAGTGACCGGTTTGGTGAAACGTAACATTGCGTCACGTTTGCCATCAGTATCGCCAAACATGCTCAGCAGCTGTTGCTCAATGTTGTGCAGACGTGCGCAGTAAGCGCAGAAGTACAGACCGTGCGTGCCGCTGGCTGTACCGTATGGCAAGCTCTGGCGAACAATCTTCAGCCCTTTGCCGTCTTCTTTCAGATCAACGCGGGTCAGGTGAGAGGTTTCCGGACGTTCGTCGCCGTCAATCTCTTCGTTGGCTTCTTTGGTGCGCCCGATCATCATCTCCTGATCGTGAACACTCATACGGTTAAGCTGCTTCAGGTTGTGCTCCCAACGCTGCACAAACACATAGCTGCCGCCCGCATCCACGCCGTCTTTGATAACCGCCACTTCGCGACGCGTCTCTTCACCCGCCGGGTTTTCTGTACCGTCAACAAAGCCGCTCAGGTCACGCTCTTCAACCCAACGGAAGCCGTGGATCTCTTCTTTCACCTCAATGCAGTCACCAAAGGCTTCCATCGCCGCCTGAGCGACAGAGAAGTTTACGTCGTGACGCAGAGAAAGAATGTGAATCAACACATCGAACTGGGTCGTCGGCGCAAGACCTTTACCGTAGCCCGGAAAATCTTTCAGCTCTTCGGCCCCAACGCCGCCACTCAGAGCACGCCAGGTGTTGTTACCAAAGGCAACCACAGCACCGAGATGCGCGTCCGGGAATTTTGCTTCAAAGGTTGCCAGTTTATCGGCAAAGGTTTTACTGGCCGCACGCAGGGCATCAACATCCCCTTTTACGTTGGCTTCAATCCAAATCGCTGCGCGGCAATGTTCTGGCAAAATGCCACTCTGAACCTGAGACATTGTTCCTCCTGAAAATAAGAATGCCACGCAATCCGTGGCATTGTTGGGCGCTATTTTACGTGTTTTTTCGCGGCGGCGGTTTGTTCAGACGCAAATTAACGCCGCCAGATAATTTTACTGACTTTCCAGTTTTTCAGGGTATCGTCTGAAGGCATTAACCCTTCAGGACCACTCCACTCACCGCTGAACTGGTAGCTAATATGTTGACTGCCTTCGGCTTTACATTCGACAGCACGATTATCATCACCATCAGCTTTTTGGCAATTGCCAAATGCTTTGCTGTAAAGGTCGCTAAACGGTGTTCCGATTTTAACACCCGTATCAGCAGGAATATCGCTATCCAGCACGTCAATACGGCTGATTGTGCCCTGATCGCCGTTAATCACCATCGCCACGTTGTCGCCTTTCATCACTTCGAAAAAGCGCACCACGTTGCCGTTCGCGGTTTTCATTCCGCTGCGCAGGCGATAATCGCCATCAAGCGCATCGGCAATGGCTTGTTCTTGCAGTGGTGTGGACGCCGTTAATTCACCCACGCCCTGCTCGCTCACTTTGGTGGACGACCCAAACCAGTTCCATGGATTAGCGGCAGACCAGTTAACTGACGACATCGTGGAACAGCCGGTCAGCATCAACGGCATAGCGCATAACATTAAACGCAGCGATTTCATGTCACTTCCTTTGGTTATTCAATAACGTTGCTTGGAGTGCAAATTCACCAAAAAGTGCCGTTATTCTTTTTCTTCATTAAAACAAGCGCGTAAACGTCGATTGGTCAGCAGCCAGATTAACGCCACAATATCCGCCACTACCAGCGCCAGACCGATACCGCTAACGGATTCACCGTTCAGCCACAGCCACGGTTGCCAGCAAAGTAAAACCACTTGCGCTAACAGCAACAGAAAATAGAGCCCATGCCAGGTGCGAGGAAACGTAGCCCGCCGACCGCTCAACAAAAACGCCAGCACCGCCGGAATGCCAGGAATCAGCCCCAGCCAGAAATTATCGTGATCGGGATAAAACAGATTTAGCAGCGCAGTACCCTGCTCGCGCGATGCACCGGCAATAACAAACAGTACCCAGGTTCGCGCCTGTAGCAAAAGCACAATCCAGAAGAGAAAAGGTAAACGCAGGCGTCCGTGCGCATCATAATGGACAGGATGAAACTCAGTACTCTTCATCTTCAATCAAACGCTTACCCAGACTCAGCACGTCGGCGTGTTCATATCCCAGGCGTTCATACATTCCGAGCACCATGTCGTTATCTTCCGGCACGTTGATCTGAATTTTCGGGCAGCCGCGAGCAATCAGCTTTTTCTCCAGCCGATTAAGCAGAGCATTAGCAATGCCACGCCCACGAAACTCAGGATGCACGCCAAGATAATAAGCAGATCCGCGATGCCCGTCATAACCGCCCATCACCGTTCCCACCACTTCACCGTTCACCTCAGCGACCAGAAACAAACTGACGTCATGGTTCATCTTGCGCTCGATGTCCATTTCCGGATCATTCCACGGACGCAGCAAGTCGCAACGCTCCCAAAGGGTGATGACCTCTTCGAAATCTTCCTGGCGAAATACGCGTATCTCCATGGTATTCGTTACCTTTTTGCGGGTTAAAAGGGTGATTATGGCGTGAACGGTCGAATTAGCCAATATCTGACGAAAATCGGTTGAAAAAGTGGCATAATGGGGAGTTGTCAACTATTGAAATGAAAAGTAAAACAATTCTCAACAGCAAACGGTCGTAACGGATTACGCGATACGATATAACATCTGGAACTTTATTATTACAACTCAGGCCGTATGAGCACTTTTAAACCACTAAAAACACTCACTTCGCGCCGCCAGGTGCTGAAAGCCGGATTGGCTGCCCTGACGTTGTCAGGCATGTCGCAAGCCATCGCCAAAGAAGAACCTTTAAAAACCAGTAACGGACACAGCAAGCCAAAAGCCAAAAAAGCTGGCGGCAAACGTGTCGTTGTTCTCGATCCAGGCCACGGCGGGATTGATACCGGGGCGATCGGTCGCAACGGTTCGAAAGAAAAACACGTGGTGCTGGCAATTGCCAAAAACGTCCGTTCCATTTTGCGCAATCATGGCATTGATGCGCGTTTAACGCGTTCTGGCGATACGTTTATCCCACTGTACGATCGCGTTGAAATCGCCCATAAACATGGCGCGGATCTGTTTATGTCAATTCACGCCGACGGCTTTACCAACCCAAAAGCCGCAGGTGCATCAGTCTTTGCCCTCTCTAACCGTGGCGCAAGTAGTGCGATGGCAAAATATTTGTCGGAACGCGAAAACCGTGCCGATGAAGTCGCCGGGAAAAAAGCGACTGACAGAGATCATCTATTGCAGCAAGTGCTGTTTGATCTGGTGCAAACAGATACCATTAAAAACAGCCTGACGCTTGGCTCGCATATTCTGAAGAAGATTAAGCCGGTGCATAAGCTGCACAGCCGCAACACTGAGCAAGCCGCGTTTGTGGTATTGAAATCGCCGTCGGTTCCTTCAGTGCTGGTGGAAACTTCGTTTATCACCAACCCAGAAGAAGAGCGACTGTTAGGCACGGCGGCGTTTCGTCAGAAAATCGCCACAGCGATTGCTGAAGGCGTGATCAGTTATTTCCACTGGTTTGACAACCAGAAAGCACACTCGAAAAAACGGTAAGTTATGAAGCCCGACGCACACCAGGTTAAACAGTTCCTGCTCAACCTTCAGGACACAATTTGCCAGCAGCTAAGCGCCGTAGATGGCACAGAGTTTGTCGAAGATAGCTGGCAGCGCGACGCTGGCGGCGGCGGACGTAGCCGGGTGTTGCGTAATGGTGGTGTTTTCGAACAGGCAGGCGTCAACTTTTCACACGTCCACGGCGATGCAATGCCTGCTTCCGCCACCGCTCATCGCCCGGAACTTGCCGGGCGTAGTTTCGAGGCGATGGGCGTTTCACTGGTCGTGCATCCGCATAACCCGTATGTTCCCACCAGCCACGCGAATGTGCGTTTTTTTATTGCCGAAAAACCAGGCGCCGATCCTGTCTGGTGGTTTGGCGGCGGCTTCGACTTAACCCCTTTCTATGGTTTTGAAGAAGACGCCATTCACTGGCACCGCACCGCCCGTGACCTGTGCCAGCCGTTTGGCGAAGACGTTTATCCACGTTATAAAAAGTGGTGCGACGAATACTTCTACCTCAAACATCGCAACGAACAGCGCGGTATTGGCGGGCTGTTCTTTGATGATCTGAACACGCCAGATTTCGACCACTGTTTTGCCTTTATGCAGGCGGTAGGCAAAGGCTACACCGACGCTTATTTACCAATTGTAGAGCGACGTAAAGCGATGGCCTACGGCGAGCGCGAGCGCAATTTTCAGCTCTACCGTCGCGGTCGTTATGTCGAATTCAACCTGGTCTGGGATCGCGGCACGCTGTTTGGCTTACAAACTGGCGGGCGCACCGAATCGATCCTGATGTCAATGCCGCCACTGGTTCGCTGGGAGTATGATTATCAGCCGGAAGAAGGCAGTCCGGAAGCGGCGTTGAGTGAGTTTATTCAGGTCAGGGATTGGGTGTAACTCCCTCACCCCAACTCCCGCATCCGCTGATGCAGCGTCAGTGACGGCTTCTCGGCAAACAGTTGCTGGTAATCCGTGGCGAATTGCCCCAGATGCCAGAATCCCCATTGCATGGCGGCGTCTTTTACCGTTGTGCTTTGCGACCACGGGCTTATCAGTTCGCGTCGCACGGCGTTCAGACGAATACGTTTCAACCACGCGTTCGGGCCAATGCCTAAAATAGCGTGAAACGCGTTTTGTAACGTGCGGCGACTGACATGCAGTTGATTACACAAGTCCAGCACCGTCACCGGTTCGGACATGTTTTCCAGCACATATTCACGGGCGCGGGAAAGCAATCGACGGTAACTCTGATGACTGATGCTTTCCGCCGTCATCATCGGCTGCGCTTCTTCCAGCATCGCCCCCATCGCCATTAGCAAATTATCCCCCAGCACTTTACGCACCGCAGGCTGATGAAGATTTCCCGGGTTCTCGCAAAACGTCGCCAGCGCCTGTTGGACAAAGCCCCACAGCGCGGCTTTATGCTGCTCTTTCACTTCCAGCGCCGACTGGCTACGCAGCATATGTAATACCCGATCAGGATTATGCAAAAAGTTAGCCTGCCGGGTAATGACGTCTTCAGAAAGCACCACGCCAAGAATTGTGTAATCGTCCGGCGTACTTAATTCAAACTCAGTGCCGCCAGGTCGCGTGGCTATTTCTGCGCTTCCCAGACATTGCGAACCGATAAATCCCTGTTCACCTCGTGTCGCCGGAATGCCAAACCAGAACGAGTTCGGCCAGACCAGACACGACTGACGCAGCGCCAGACCGGTGTATTCACGGAAAACCTGAATATCATCGAGCAGGATTTCCGTAAATTCACCATGAAACTTGCCCGGATGCAGCTGATCGTAAATCTGCTGCCAGGCGGTAATCGTTAAAGCATGTTCATAGACATCCGTTGTCTGTCGTTGATGAACATTATCCACTTCGACCTTCGGCGTGAGCTTCAGGTTTTCGGGTAAGGGTTCATGATAAAGATGGTGCAAATTGGCTGTACGGGTCTTTTTCATGATGTTAATGCCGGGTGTTGTATGACACCCGGCACCTCCGACAGGTTAATGGGGCTTGAGACGATAACGACTACTGCGTTTACGTAACGTCCCGGCAGAAAAGAGCTGTTCGAGCGCATTTCTGGCTTTTTCCAGCGTCCAGCCAAAGTGGGCAGCCACTTCTCCTGCCGTCATTCCCTGACGTACTGATGTTAACAGCGCCAACAACTCGTCAGCAGATCCCTCGGCAATAGCGGACGCATCAGGTTGCTTCGGCTGGCGATTAAAGCCAGTAACCAGCCACTGGGTGTCATCATCAGGCCGACCAATCTCCTTACGGCTGATGACACGCCCGGTACGCATCGCGGCAGCACAACCTGCGTCCAGCGCCGCACGACACGCCGCCAGATCGCCTTCCACCACCAGCGTTAATCGACCTGGGTCAAGCACTTCGTGACTGAGCAGACGCACGTTAGCCGCTTTCAGCATGGCATCCGCCGCATCTATCGCGGCGACCATGCCGTCCACTTCCAGCAATCCCAGTGCATTGATCATCGGCAACCTCCGTTACGCACGCTGGATTGGATTACGCGCGATTTCCAGCACTGCATCGGTAAAGGCGTTGCAGGCCGCTTTACACGCTGCCTGGCTACCGGTTAAAAATGCCGCTGAATAGTTGGTTTCTGACGGTGGCGGTACATAGGTCACCAGTTGCACGTCAGCCGATTTCAACGCCGCATCAATGCCATAGGTCGCTTCCAGCGGCGGCGCCACCAGATACGCCAGCGGATCGCCAAGCGTGATCCCGGCGGTTGATGAGAGATAAGAACCGGTACGCGAAACTACATGCGCGAGGAATGCGGTGTCTTGCTTATCGTTCGCCCACTGGAACGCCGCACCATTTTCAATATGCGCAACCATCGCATCCAGGCCGGCACGCACTTCTGCCGGGTTTGGCCCACCGAGCATAACCAGCACCTCACCGGCAGTCGGTGACGGCCCGTGCGCCGCTCCGGCATACAGCGAGCGGCCATACACCACTTCGACCATCGCCTGCTTGGTCGCTTCGTCAGCCGCAATGTAGGTGACGTCATCGGAATCAGCAGAAATCAGCCCGAGACTACGAATATGCGGCGGTAATTTCAGTTCACGCGCAAAATCAGCGTTAACGGAGGCAATCACCCGCATGGCGGTGACCGACGGTCGAATCAAATCTAAAGCTGGCATGATGCCTCCTTATCGGGTCATGTTGATGCCGGATGCTTTCTGCTCCAGCATACGTTTCGCCAAATCCACAATGACGGCTGCGGCTTCAACCGGCGGTGTACCGCCCTGGTGAATGTTAGAGATGCAGGTGCGATCGGCCTCAACGGTGGTCGCCATACGCGGCGAGTAAACAGCGTAGCAGGAGAGACTTTCCGACTGCCCTAACCCCGGACGTTCACCCACCAGCAGGACAACCACTTTCGCGCCGAGAAGTTCGCCAATCTGATCTTCAATCTTCACGCGACCATAACGCACAAAGAACGGTGTACCGACTTTCAGCCCCGCCTGTTGCAGACCTGCCATCAACGGCGGCAGGATCTCTTCATAGTTCACAGTGATGGCATCAGTTGACAGGCCATCGGAGACAACGACCTGTACGTCCGGATTGGCAACGCACTGTGCTTTCAAGGCTTCAACAGCTTCCGCACACAGGCGACGCCCCATGTCCGGGCGAGTCAGGTAGAGATTTTTGTCACTGATTTCAGAGCGTACTTCCAGCAAACCCTGCGCTTTCACCCACTCTTCCGGCACTTCTTTCAGTACGGTATCTTTCGAACGAGAGTGATCGGCCAGGAAACGCAGCAACGCCTGAGTACGCGGACGCGGGCCGGCACGACCGGTACAAACGCGAGCCACGGTGCTGCGACGCAGTTCTGTTAATACGTCTGCGCGATGCGGATTTTCCACGCCAATCCATGCCTTCGCTTCAGCGGAACCTAAATCCAGCGCGCAACTTTCAGAGGTCACCGGCGCAGCGCACGATGTGGTGGCGCATTTGGTTTCCGCTGGCGCGGCATCCGCCTGCCCCATTGACGCCATCACGCTGCGTACAATTTCTTCAATCTGTTTTTGATCCATGATGTGTTATCTCCGCGTCATCAGAAGAACAGTGACGGATCGCCCGCCCGTTTGATCAGGCGACCGTTTGCCATAATGCCCATGCTTTCCAGCCAGCGTTCAAACTCCGGTGACGGACGCAGGTTGAGTAACTGACGCACTGTGGCGGTGTCATGGAAGGCGGTGGTCTGATAGTTGAGCATGATGTCATCGCCCAGCGGCATCCCCATGATGTAGTTGCAGCCTGCGGTAGCAAGCAGGATCATCAGGTTTTCGTTGAGGTTCTGGTCAGCGTCAGCGTGGTTGGTGTAGCAGCAGTCACAGCCCATAGAGATGCCGCTCAGCTTGCCCATAAAGTGATCTTCTAAGCCCGCGCGGATAATCTGCCGGTCGTTGTAGAGATACTCCGGCCCAATAAAGCCGACCACGGTGTTGACGATAAACGGATCGTAATGACGCGCCAGCCCGTAGTTTCGCGCTTCCATCGTCACCTGGTCAGCGCCGAAATTAGCGCCAGCGGAGAGCGCAGAACCTTGCCCGGTTTCGAAGTAGAGGCAGTTTTCCCCGGCAATACGGTTGAACTCCGCGCCCACTGCGCGGGCTTCGTCAAGCATCGCCAGCTCCACGCCAAACTCTTTCAGCCCTTTTTCACTGCCACAAATACTCTGGAAAATCAGCCCGCCCGGTGCGCCGCGACGGATCGCTTCGATCTGGGTGGTGACATGCGCCAGCACGCAGCCCTGAGTTGGAATGTTGAATTTGTCGATAACACCGTAAATGGTGTCCAGCACGCGGCTTAAGTTTTCCACGTCATCAGTCACCGGGTTAACGCCAATCACCGCATCGCCCACGCCGAAAGAAAGCCCTTCGTAGATTTGTGCGGCAATACTTTGCACGTCATCACGGGTATCGTTCGGCTGCAAACGGGCGCTGAAAGTGCCTGGGATACCGATAGTAGTATTGGCCTTTTTGATCACCGGCATTTTCTTCGCGCCGTAGATGAGATCCGCGTTAGAACAAATTTTCGCCACCGCCGCGACCACTTCCGAGGTCAGCCCTTTGCGGGTAAAGGCAATGTCATCCACGCTGGTTTCGTCGCTCAGCACATACTCGCGCAGTTCGCTGATGCTCCAGTTTTTAATCTGGTTGTAGGCCGTTTCGTTAACGTCGTCCTGAATCAGCCGCGTTACGCAGTCCTCTTCATAAGAAATCACCGGATTATTGCGGATATCCGCCACCGTCATTTCCGACAACACCTGCTTTGCCGCCACGCGCTCCTGCGAGCTTGCCGCTGCAACGCCCGCCAGCACATCCCCCGAACGCAGTTCGTTGGCTTTAGCCAGCACCTCTTTTACATCCTTAAACTGATATACATTGCCGAACAATGTGGTCTTTAGTTTCATAAGTCGTTCCCTCAGGAAGGAAATGCGAGTGATTTCACCGTCACCGGCACAACCGATCCGCCAAAAAGAGGCGTACCAATGTCGATATAGTCCCCCGCGCGAACAATCACTTCGTCAATGACTGCCAACGGGAGTTGTTGTAGCTGTGGGCGCAATAACATGCCCAGAGCTTTACCAAAGTCCTGCCCGGCTACCACCAGCAGGGGATGCGGATTCGGAAAACGCGCGACGAAATCGACCAGCGCGTTGATGACCGTCAGTACCGAGGCGTAACGCACCGGAAGCCCGGCGGGAAGTGCCAGCACGTACGCGTCAGTTTTGGGGCATAGATCAAGCTGAATTAGCGCCTGTTGCCAGCCATTCACCAGATCCGTTTCATCAATTGGGATCGCCACTGGCAAATTGCGCAGCGGCAGTTGTACGCCCTCCAGCCAGATAGTGCTGCCCGAGAGCGAAAGGGTATGCGCGCCCGCGCCAATCACCGTGGCGCGCACGGTTTGCGCCGGAAACTGCACGTTCATTTCACGCAGGCGCGGATGCTCATGCAGCGCCGTTGCCAGCAACGGGCCAATATCGGCAAAACAGAACGGGTCAGCGGGCTGGTGGCGATAACATTCGCCAACCCCGCCGGAGAGCGTAATGATTTCCGGCGTAGCGCCTGCGGGCAGCAAACCGGTTTGCATCAATGCCTGCGCGAGCGGCGAGAGCGTACCGTCAATCACTTCGACAATCAGCGCCGCCATCCGCCGGGTGACCTGCACCAGTTGCGCACCGGTCAGTGAACGGGCATCGGTGCCTGCGCCGAAGCACTCATCCACAATCATCTGCCCCGGTTTATGGGCGTAAACCACGCGTCCCTGGCTGTCGGTTTCCAGCAGGCGACCGCCGACGTTGAGGCAGGCAGTCCCGCTGATTTTTCCAGCTTCGAACAGGGCGTAGTTGGCGGTGCCACCGCCGATGTCAATATTCAGTACCCGACATAACCGTTGTTCAGAAAGGGTTTGCGCCCCGGCACCGTGGCCTGCAATCACGGATTCGAGATGCGGTCCGGCGCTGGCGACGACAAAATCGCCCAGCGACCGGGAGAGCGCCATCACCGCCGGACGGGCATTGCGGGTTTTCGCGCTTTCGCCGGTGATGATGATGGCGCCGGAATCGACGCTTTCAGGCGCAATGCCCGCAGCCTGATATTGCTCGAGGATTAAGGTTTTCAGTTCCGCTTCTTTTAAACCGCCCTGTTTATCGACAGGGGTAAAGAACACCGGGCTTTGCCAGCTAATTTCGCGTTTGATAAATTCGTAGCGCGGCACCTGCGACACCGCCGCACGGTTAACCAGTTCCAGATGGGAGAAGATCACCTGAGTGGTAGTGGTGCCGATATCTATACCGACGCTCAATAGCTGGCGAGTGCTCACGATTGCGCCTCCGCTGCGTTTTTAGCCGTTGCCGCGTCTTCTTTTGGCACCAGCATCATCGCCACGCCAATCGCCGTGACGCCGCCGATCAGCTTGCCGACAATCATCGGGAAGATCATGGCGTTCATGTTGGCAGCGGCGAAGCCTAAGTGGTCGCCCAGGGCGAAAGCAGCGGAAACGGCGAAGGCGCAGTTGATCACTTTGCCGCGAGTATCCATCTGCTTCATCATGCCGAACATCGGGATATTGTTGGCAAGCGTCGCCACCATGCCTGCTGCCGCGATATTGTTCATATTCAGCACTTTACCGACGCTCATCAGCGGTTTTTCAAACCAGCGGGTAAGTAGCAGTACCATCGGATACGCGCCAAGCAGGACGCAGGAGATCGAACCGATAACCTCAATCGCGCGCATCACTTCGCCAGGTTTGTCGCCAGGCGCCATGAAGATGGGATCAAGACCGGGGATCAGTTCCCAGCCAAGCAGGAATTTCACCACCGCAGCGGCAAGACCGAGGGTGATTAATGCAACGAGAAATTTGGCAAAGATCTGGAAGCCGTTGATCATTGTTTCCGGGATGAACTTCAGCCCCAGCGCCACCAGCACCGCAACGATAAGCACCGGGATCATGTTCATCAGAATCAGGGCAAAGGTGAACTCCACCGGCTGGCCGTTGATCTGTACGCCTGAGTACATTGCCACCAGGCCACCGGCGATACAACCTATCGGAATGGTCACAATGCCCGCCAGTACGCCGAGTGCCAGATAACGACGATCTGAGGGTTCGATAATGCCGAGCGCCACCGGAATGGAAAACACAATCGTTGGCCCCATCATCGATCCGAGAATTAACCCAGAGTATAGCCACGCTGCTACGTCACCGCCCGCCAGCTCTTTGGCGAGGAAGAAGCCGCCCATATCGCACGCCAGCAGTGTTCCGGCGAACATGGAAGGGTTTGCGCCGAGCATTTCATAAACGGGGATGATTACCGGTCCAAGTACATGCGCCAGTACCGGTGCCAGCGCGGTCATACCGACCATCGCCAGACCCAGTGCGCCCATCGCCATAAAGCCTTCTTCGAACTGCCCGCCCGATCCTTCAATACTTTTACCGAATTTACCGAGGAAACGTGCAGAACCGCCGAACTGCGACAAGATCCTGTCTACGGCCGCTATCAGCATAAAGAACATCATGATGTACATGATGATTTCGTTAATTCCCATCGCCTTTACTCCCTGTTAGTTGTTATTTATTGGCGGATGCGGCGTGAACGCCTTATCCGCCCT
>NZ_AEJZ01000144.1:0-14575 GCF_000208525.1 Escherichia sp. TW14182 | reverse complement strand
GCCTGATGCGCTACGCTTATCAGGCCTACACTATCCTGCAATATATTGAATTGGCAAGATTTTTGTAGGCCGGATAAGGCGTTCACGCCGCATCCGGCATGAACGACGCGCACTTTGTCAACAATCTGACGTTAGCATCAGAAGTGAGTGTTTACGCTCATATACCACGTACGTCCCGGTTCGTTATAGGTATACGCCCCGGCACCGGCAATATAGTTGGCTCCTGCCAAATCACCTGTGGTCTGGGCATTACCCGCACGCCACAAACGCTTGTCGAACAGGTTGTCCACGCCGCCGGTCAGACTGACGTTCTTCGTCACATCCCAGGTCGCGCTCAGGCCAACAATGCTGTACGGACTGATTTCTTTGGTTTCCGGCCCAACCGCTGGCTGGCCTTTGTAGTTGTACTTCTTCGGTTGCTGCTTGCCGTACCAGGTGAAGGTTGTTTGCATCGACAAATCTTCCCGCGCCTGCCAGCTCAGCGTTGAGTTCAACGTATACTCCGGGATGATCGACAAACGGTCGCCCGTGGTTTTGTTTTCACTCTTCAGCATGTAAGTGATGTTGTTGGTCCACATCACCGTTTCGCTAACCGGTACGTTTAACGATCCTTCCAGACCTTCAACCACCGCTTTCGGCACGTTATCCCACTGATAGAGGTCAGTGCCGACTGCGTTTTGCCCTACAGCCACATAGCCCGCTTCAATCTTATTGCGATAATCGTTACGGAACCAGGTGACGCCCGCCAGCCAGCCGTCGCGTTTGAACTCCAGACCAATCTCCTTGTTGATACTGGTTTCCGCTTTCAGGTCATCATTACCTTGCAGATAGCAGCCGCCCGCGCTGGCATAGCAACCCTGACCTTTACTGTAGAGAATGTAGTTCGGGTTAGTCTGGTACAGACTCGGCGCTTTATAAGCACGGGCAATGCCCATTTTCAGCGTGAAGTCATCGCCTAAACCTTGCGATATGTTCAGCGCCGGGCTCCAGTTATTGCCGACTATACTGTGATGATCGAAACGCAGCCCCGGTGTCACGATGGTGCTGTCAGTCAGCTCCATGTTGTTTTCGGCAAACAGCGAGAAAATTTCTGCTTTTGAATACGGGCTACGGTCGGTGGCACTCACACCATCAATAGCACCGCCGGTATTCGTCCCGGTCAGCGCCTGGGTGTTGGAACTCAAGTCCTTCATCCGCTGCTGATTCCACTCCGTACCCAGCGTCAGCGTCTGGTTAACGAGGAAATCAATCGGCAGGTTAACTTCGCTGTGCAGCATCACGTCATCGAGATCAATATCGACGAAATCCTGCGTCGCTTTTTCGTTAAATTTCCCTTCGGTGCCGCCCGCCAGACCTTCCGGAATACGCGAGTTACGAGTGTGTTCGTACTGCACCCAGTTACTGGTGGTAACACCGTTATCCCAGCCACCGTTCCAGGTCAGTGAGTAATTCTGGCGATACAGACGGTTGGTTTCATCGCCGTATTTAGAGCGGGTATAAGCGTCGGAGTTGGTGTTCTGGGTATCGCCTGCATACAGGTTGCCCTGGCGGCTGTAACCCGCTTCCAGTTCCAGCGATTGCAGAGGCGCGAAGTCCCAACGAACTACGCCGTTAATATCTTTGTTGATCACCCCTTCGCGCCCGGCTGGTAGGGTAGTTGCATAGGTTCCGGCACGCGCGGACTGATGACCCTGGTTAATATCCCACGCATCGGCCTGGGTTTTGTCGAGATTGCCATACAAGCGGAAGCTGAATTCGTCGCCCAGCGGACCGGTCAGGCTGAAGTTGGTGCGTTTGGTGGCACCTTCCTCTTTATGTTCTGGCGCATTGAAATAAGCGTCCCAGGAACCGTGCCACTCACCACTGCCTTTTTTGGTAATGATGTTAACCACGCCGCCCGCCGCGCCGTTGCCATAACGCGCAGCTGCCGGACCACGCAGAACTTCAATACGTTCAATCATTTCAGGTGGCACCCAGGAAGTATCACCACGGGTATCGCGCTCTCCACGCCAGCCCTGACGCACCGAGTTACGGCTGCTTACCGGTTTGCCGTCAATTAAAATCAGCGTGTTTTCCGGCCCCATGCCGCGAATATCAATCTGGCGGTTATTACCGCGCTGACCACTGGTGGAGTTACCGGTCAGGTTAACGCCTGGCATGGTACGGATGATCTCCGATACATCGCGGGCAACCGGATTTTTGCGGATTTCATCTGCGGTGATGGTCGAAACGCCAGGCGCCTGCAAGTTCTGCTCGGCGGCGGTAACGACAATGGTATCGTCATGTGAAACAGGGGGATCGGTTGGCTCTTGTGCCTGCGCTACCCCATAAATCCCCAGGTTGACCAACAAGGCCAGGGAATGAATCTTCTTGTTCATTGTTTTATTCCTGCATTTTTGCCACGAATTGCAACTGTCGGGCATGGTCGTCATCAGCATGACGCATCCCGCTACCGCGAAAACCTTTGATCCTGAAAGACACGCAGTGCAGTTGGTTAATTAATGTCCGCGCTTGACATGGCGCGCCAATACGCTATTGCAAATGCAAATAGTTATCAATAATATTATCAATATATTTCTGCAATCAATGAAAAATTGCACAGTAAACATGGGGTTATGGTGTGACGGTGTTAAATGTGGGAAATGAGAGCTGGTGGCAGTCGAAACATGGCCCGGAATGGCAGCGTCTTAATGACGAAATATATCAGGTCACTTTCTGGTGGCGTGACCCTCAAGGTTCTGAAGACCGCTCGACGGTGAAGCGCGTATGGGTTTACATCACTGGCGTTACCGATCACCATCAGAACAGCCAGCCCCAGTCGATGCAGCGAATTGCAGGCACCAACGTCTGGCAGTGGACGACACAACTCAATGCCAACTGGCGCGGCAGCTACTGTTTTATTCCCACCGAACGCGATGACATTTTTTCTGCACCATCACCCGATCGCCTCGAATTACGCGAAGGTTGGCGAAAACTATTACCCCAGGCGATAGCCGATCCGCTGAATCCGCAAAGCTGGAAAGGAGGGCGAGGGCACGCTGTTTCCGCACTCGAAATGCCGCAAGCGCCGCAGCAACCCGGCTGGGATTGTCCGCAAGCCCCCGCTAACTCAGCGAAAGAAATAACCTGGAAAAGTGAACGGTTGGGAAATTCACGTCGTGTATGGATTTTTACCACCGGCGATACGCCAGTCGAGGAGCGTCCGTTAGCTATTCTGCTCGATGGTGAATTTTGGGCGCAAAGTATGCCCGTCTGGCCTGCGTTGACTTCGCTGACCCGTCGTCAGCAGCTTCCTCCCGCCGTGTATGTGTTGATTGACGCCATCGACACCGCGCACCGTGCCCGCGAACTGCCGTGTAATGCGGATTTCTGGCTGGCAGTACAGCAAGAGTTACTGCCGCTGGTGAAAACGATCGCCCCTTTTAGCGATCGCGCCGATCGCACCGTGGTCGCCGGGCAGAGTTTTGGTGGGCTTTCCGCGCTGTATGCCGGACTGCACTGGCCTGAACGCTTTGGCTGTGTATTAAGCCAGTCAGGATCGTACTGGTGGCCGCATCGGGGCGGGCAGCAAGAGGGCGTGTTACTTGAAAAGCTAAAAGCTGGTGGAGTTAGCGCCGAAGGTCTGCGCATTGTTCTGGAGGCGGGGATTCGTGAGCCGCTGATCATGCGAGCCAATCAGGCGCTGTATGCGCAACTATATCCCATAAAAGAATCCATTTTCTGGCGTCAGGTTGACGGCGGACATGATGCGCTTTGTTGGCGCGGTGGCTTGATGCAGGGGCTAATTGACCTCTGGCAACCGCTTTTCCATGACAGGAGTTGAATATGGCATTCAGTAATCCCTTCGATGATCCGCAGGGCGTGTTTTACATTTTGCGCAATGCGCAGGGGCAATTCAGTCTGTGGCCGCAACAGTGCGCGTTACCGGCAGGCTGGGACGTTGTGTGTCAGCCGCAGTCACAGGCGTCCTGCCAGCAGTGGCTGGAAGCCCACTGGCGTACTCTGACACCGGCGAATTTTACCCAGCAGCAGGAGGCGCAATGAGCCAACATTTACCTTTGGTCGCCGCACAGCCCGGCATCTGGATGGCAGAAAAACTGTCAGATTTACCTTCCACCTGGAGCGTGGCGCATTACGTTGAGTTAACCGGAGAGGTTGATGCGCCATTACTGGCTCGCGCGGTGGTTGCCGGATTAGCACAAGCGGATACGCTACGGATGCGTTTTACGGAAGATAACGGCGAAGTCTGGCAATGGGTCGATGATGAGTTGACGTTCGAACAGCCAGAAATTATCGACCTGCGTACCAACATTGATCCACACGGAACTGCGCAGGCATTAATGCAAACTGATTTGCAACAAAATCTGCGTGTCGATAACGGTAACCCACTGGTCTTTCATCAGCTGATACAGGTGGCGGATAACCGCTGGTACTGGTATCAGCGTTATCATCATTTGCTGGTTGATGGTTTCAGTTTTCCGGCAATTACCCGCCAGATCGCCAATATTTACTGTGCATGGCTGCGTGGCGAACCAACGCCTGCTTCGCCGTTTACGCCTTTCGCTGAAGTGGTGGAAGAGTACCAGCAGTATCGGGAAAGCGAGGCCTGGCAGCGTGATGCGGCATTCTGGGCGGAACAGCGTCGCCAACTGCCGCCGCCTGCGTCACTTTCTTCTGCACCTTTAGCGGGGCGCGGCGCCTCGGCAGATATTCTGCGCCTGAAACTGGAATTTACCGATGGGGAATTTCGGCAGCTGGCAGCACAACTGCCGACCGTACAACGTACCGATTTAGCTCTCGCGCTGGCGACCTTATGGCTGGGGCGATTGTGCAACCGCATGGACTACGCTGCCGGATTTATCTTTATGCGTCGAATGGGGTCGGCGGCGCTTACGGCGACCGGTCCCGTGCTCAACGTTTTGCCGTTGGGTATTCACATTGAGGCGCAAGAGACACTGCCTCAGTTGGCTATCCGCCTGGCGGCTCAACTGAAAAAAATGCGCCGTCATCAACGCTACGATGCCGAACAGATTGTCCGTGACAGCGGGCGAGCGGCAGGTGATGAACCGCTGTTTGGTCCGGTACTCAATATCAAGGTATTTGATTACCAACTGGATATTCCTGGTGTTCAGGCGCAAACCCATACACTGGCAACCGGTCCGGTTAATGACCTTGAACTGGCGCTGTTCCCGGATGAACACGGTGGTTTGAGTATTGAGATTCTCGCCAATAAACAGCGTTACGATGAGCCAACGTTAATTCAGCACGCCGAACGGCTGAAAATGCTGATTGCGCAGTTCGCCGCGAATCCGGCGCTGTTGTGCGGCGATGTCGATATTATGCTGCCAGGTGAGTATGCACAGTTGGCGCAGATCAACGCCACACAGGTAGAAATCCCTGAAACCACGCTGAGCGCGCTGGTGGCAGAACAAGCGGCAAAAGCACCGGATGCACCGGCGCTGGCAGATGCGTATTACCAGTTCAGCTATCGGGAAATGCGCGAGCAGGTGGTGGCGCTGGCGAATCTGCTGCGTGAGCGCGGCGTTAAACCTGGCGACAGCGTGGCGGTGGCGCTACCGCGCTCGGTCTTTTTGACCCTGGCACTACATGCGATTGTTGAAGCAGGTGCGGCCTGGCTACCACTGGATACGGGTTATCCGGACGATCGTCTGAAAATGATGCTGGAAGATGCGCGTCCGTCGCTGTTAATCACCACCGACGATCAACTGCCGCGCTTTAGCGATGTTCCCAATTTAATAAGCCTTTGCTATAACGCCCCGCTTACTCCACAGGGCAGTGCGCCGCTGCAACTTTCACAACCGCACCACACGGCTTATATCATCTTCACCTCTGGTTCCACCGGCAGGCCGAAAGGGGTGATGGTCGGGCAGACGGCTATCGTTAACCGCCTGCTGTGGATGCAAAATCATTATCCGCTTACAGGCGAAGATGTCGTTGCCCAAAAAACACCGTGCAGTTTTGATGTCTCGGTGTGGGAGTTTTTCTGGCCATTTATTGCGGGGGCGAAACTGGTGATGGCTGAACCAGAGGCGCACCGCGATCCGCTCGCTATGCAGCAATTCTTTGCCGAATATGGCGTAACGACCACGCACTTTGTTCCCTCAATGCTGGCGGCATTTGTTGCTTCGCTGACGCCGGAAACCGCTCGCCAGAGTTGCGCGACGTTGAAACAGGTTTTCTGTAGTGGTGAGGCCTTACCGGCTGATTTATGCCGCGAATGGCAACAGTTAACCGGTGCGCCGTTACATAATCTGTATGGCCCGACGGAAGCTGCGGTGGACGTTAGCTGGTATCCGG
This sequence comes from Escherichia sp. TW14182, assembly GCF_000208525.1. NCBI lineage: Bacteria > Pseudomonadati > Pseudomonadota > Gammaproteobacteria > Enterobacterales > Enterobacteriaceae > Escherichia > Escherichia sp. TW14182. The sequence goes on along the minus strand of NZ_AEJZ01000144.1, from coordinate 8,257 downwards.
CTTTTGGCGAGGAACTGGCACAGGTACGCGGCAGCAGTGTGCCGATTGGCTACCCGGTGTGGAACACGGGGCTGCGTATTCTTGATGCGATGATGCATCCGGTGCCGCTGGGGGTGGCGGGTGATCTCTATCTCACCGGCATTCAACTGGCGCAGGGGTATCTGGGACGACCCGATCTGACAGCCAGCCGCTTTATTGCCGACCCTTTCGCCCCCGGTGAGCGGATGTACCGTACCGGAGACGTTGCCCGCTGGCTGGATAACGGCGCGGTGGAGTACCTCGGGCGCAGTGACGATCAGCTAAAAATTCGCGGGCAGCGTATCGAACTGGGCGAAATCGATCGCGTGATGCAGGCGCTGCCGGATGTCGAACAAGCCGTTACCCATGCCTGTGTGATTAACCAGGCGGCAGCAACCGGCGGCGACGCTCGCCAGTTGGTAGGATATCTGGTGTCGCAATCAGGTTTACCGCTGGATACCAGCGCATTGCAGGCGCAGTTGCGCGAAACCTTGCCACCGCATATGGTGCCCGTGGTTCTGCTACAACTTCCACAGTTGCCACTTAGCGCCAATGGTAAGTTGGATCGCAAAGCCTTACCGTTGCCTGAACTGAAGACACAAGCGCCGGGGCGTGCGCCGAAAGCGGGCAGTGAAACGATTATCGCCGGGGCGTTCTCGTCATTGCTGGGTTGTGACGTGCAGGATGCCGACGCTGATTTCTTCGCGCTTGGCGGTCATTCGCTACTGGCAATGAAACTGGCGGCGCAGTTAAGTCGGCAGTTTTCCCGCCAGGTGACGCCGGGGCAGGTGATGGTTGCGTCAACCGTCGCCAAACTGGCAACGATTATTGATGGTGAAGAAGACAGCACCCGGCGCATGGGATTTGAAACAGTTCTTCCGCTGCGTGAAAGTACGGGGCCGACGCTGTTTTGTTTCCATCCGGCGTCCGGTTTTGCCTGGCAGTTTAGCGTGCTCTCGCGTTATCTCGATCCACAATGGTCGATTATCGGCATTCAGTCGCCGCGCCCTCATGGCCCCATGCAGAAGGCTGCAAACCTGGATGAAGTCTGCGAAGCGCATCTGGCAACGTTACTTGAACAACAACCTCACGGTCCTTATTACCTGCTGGGTTATTCACTTGGCGGTACGCTGGCGCAGGGCATTGCGGCGCGGTTGCGTGCCCGTGGCGAACAGGTGGCATTTCTTGGCTTGCTGGATACCTGGCCGCCAGAAACGCAAAACTGGCGGGAAAAAGAGGCTAATGGTCTGGATCCGGAAGTGCTGGCGGAGATTAACCGCGAGCGCGAGGCCTTCCTGGCGGCACAGCAGGGAAGTACTTCAACGGAGTTGTTTACCACTATTGAAGGCAACTACGCTGATGCTGTGCGCCTGCTGACGACTGCTCATAGTGTACCGTTTGATGGTAAAGCCACGCTGTTTGTTGCCGAACGCACACTTCAGGATGGTATGAGTCCTGAACGCGCCTGGTCGCCATGGGTAGCTGAGCTGGATATTTATCGTTTAGATTGTGCGCATGTGGATATTATCTCGCCAGGGGCGTTTGAAAAAATCGGGCCAATTATTTTGGCGACGCTAAATAAATAACTTTATCTTAAATAAAATCCATAATTATTATAAATGATTGTGGATTTTATTATTTATTATTATGATGAATCCTCAGTTGCTTCTCTGAAAACACGCTTAATGTTGTGTTCGGTGAGGGGAATTTACAAAGTTCAGCTTCGGATAATTCTTGCTAACTGATAAAGTGAGCGCCGTGGAGATTTAATCTTATTGGACTCATTTCAGGTCATATCGCATGTCATCACTGAATATTAAGCAGGGAAGCGATTCTCATTTTCCCGATTATCATCTGGCATCGCCCAGTAATAATGAAATTGATTTACTTAAACTTATCGAAGTTTTGTGGTACGCAAAAACGCGGGTAATCGCGGTGGCCTTAACCTTTGCCTGTATCGGGTTACTGGTGTCTTTCATTCTGCCGCAAAAGTGGACCAGCTCGGCAGTCATCACGCCCGCAGAGGCTATTCAGTGGCAAGATCTGGAGAAAACCTTCACCAAACTGCGGGTGTTGGGACTTGACGTGAATATTGATCGTGGTGATGTATTTAATCTGTTTATCAAAAAGTTTCAGTCTGTTAGTTTGCTGGAAGATTATCTGCGTTCGTCACCGTATGTCATGGATCAATTAAAAGAGGCGAAAATCGATGAACTGGATTTGCATCGCGCTATTGTCGCATTGAGCGAAAAAATGAAAGCGGTTGATGACAACGCCAGTAAGAAAAAAGATGAGCCTGCGTTGTATACCTCCTGGACATTAAGTTTCACCGCACCCACCAGTGAAGAAGCGCAGACAGTATTGGCTGGTTATATCGATTATATCTCGACGTTGGTGGTGAAAGAGTCGCTAGAAAACATACGTAATAAACTGGAAATCAGAACCCAGTTTGAAAAAGAAAAACTGGCTCAGGATCGCATTAAAACGAAAAACCAGCTTGATGCAAATATTCAGCGGCTCAATTATTCACTGGATATTGCCAATGCGGCAGGAATTAAAAAGCCTGTTTACAGTAATGGTCAGGCTGTTAAAGATGACCCTGATTTTTCTATTTCTCTCGGCGCAGACGGTATTGAACGTAAACTTGAAATTGAAAAATCAGTCACCGATGTTGCGGAACTGAACGTTGAATTACGTAATCGTCAATATCTTGTCGATCAATTAACAAAAGCAAATGTCAACGATGTAAATTTTACGCCGTTTAAATATCAGTTGCGTCCGACTTTGCCGGTGAAAAAAGACGGTCCGGGCAAAGCAATTATCGTGATCCTTTCCGCGTTGATCGGCGGTATGGTTGCTTGTGGCAGTGTGCTCTTGCATCATGCAATGGCATCCAGAAAACAGGATGCCATGATGGAAGATCGGTTAGTTTAAATCACGGCGGTTGACGGTGCCGTTCGTCCGAGCGGCACCACTAACGGTGTTCCTGCTACCGGATCATCAATAATCATGCAGCGCAAACCGTAAATACGCTCGATCAGTTCAGCAGTGACAATCTCTTTCGGCGCTCCCTGAGCGACAATTTTTCCTTCCCGCAGCGCAATCAAATGGCTGGCGTAGCGACAGGCCTGATTAAGATCGTGCAGCACCGCCGCCAGCGTATAGCCTTTCTCGCGGTTCAGTTCGCTCAATAATTCCAGTAGATCAATCTGATGACTGATATCCAGCCAGGTGGTCGGCTCGTCGAGCAGCATAATTGCCGTTTCCTGTGCCAGCACCATGGCAATCCACGCTCGCTGCCGTTGCCCACCGGAAAGGGTGTCCACGCTTTGATTCGCCAGATGAGTAATGCCCGTGGCCTGCATCGCTTTCATTACCGCTTCTTCATCTTCTTTGCGCCAGCGGGTAAACAGCGGTTGATGCGGGTAACGCCCACGCGCCACCAGCTCCTGCACGGTGATATCGCCCGGCGTGGTGGCATTTTGCGCCAGCAAGCCAATCCGGCGTGCGACCTCTTTACTGGCGTAATGTTGAATGTGCTCGCCATCCAGCCAGACATGCCCGTGAGCAGGCGTCATCAGGCGGCTTAAGGTACGCAGTAACGTGGATTTACCGCAGCCATTTGGCCCGATAATTGCCGTGAAGTGACCGTCAGGAATTTCTACAGTAAGATTTTCCGCGACGGTATATTTGCCATATCCCAGGGTTAACTGTTCGCCGCGCAAACGGGCTACTGATTCGGTCATTTTTTGCGAGACTCCTGAATTAACAAGACGATAAGGTAAATACCGCCGAGACTGACGGTAACGACGCCAACCGGAAGTTGATACGGCATAAACAGTTGCTGAGCGCAGAGATCGGCCGCCAGCAGTAACAACGCCCCGCACAGCGCCGCCTGAGTTAGCCCCCAGCGAGCAGTGCCGCTAATGCGTCGGGCAATGTGCGGTGCAACCAGCGCGATAAAGGAAATTGGCCCCGCCAGGGCAGTGGCAGCTGCGGTAAGTATTACGGCGACCAGCATCATTAACAGACGCGAGCGTTCGACGCTGACGCCCAGTGCGCAGGCGGTGTCATCGCCCATCTCCAGCAAGCGCATCCGCCTTACCAGCAAGGCGGCGGCAATGAGCATCAATATAATAATGGGTGCGGAGGGCGAGGTTTTTGCCCACGTCAGGCCATTGAGCGATCCGGCATTCCACAACCCCGCTGTTAGCGCCGTTTCTAAAGACGCTTTCAGCAGCAGCCAGGTATTAAAGGCCACCAGCATGGCGCGAACGCCGATGCCGATAATAATCAATCGAAAGGTGTCGATGCCGTTACGCCAGGCAAGCAGCCAGACCAGTAGAGAAGTGGCAATGCCGCCCGCCATTGCTGCCAGCGCGATAGCTGTCAGATCCTGACCAAACAGTACCATCGCCACCAGTACGCCGCTCCACGCCCCGGTGTTAAAGCCCATCACATCCGGACTGCCGAGTGGGTTACGCATCAGCGACTGAAAAATCGCACCGCTGACGCCCAGCGCCGCGCCAATCAACAGCGCCATCAGCACGCGCGGTAAACGCCATTCGGTGACCACCATCGTCATACTGCGTGGGGCGTCACCCATCAGCGCGGCGAATACCTGCGACGTTTCCAGCATGACGGCACCGCTACGTAATCCCCAGATACCTGCAACTACACAGGCGGAAACCAGCAGCAAACAGGTGATGATTAATCGGCGAGAGACGTAAATCATGCGCCACCTCGCGTTTTACGTCGGACAAGAAAGATCAACACTGGTGCGCCAATAAAGGCGCTGACTACAGAAACGCGCAGCTCGCCGGGCACAATCACACGCCCGATGATATCGGCAAACAGCAGCAGGGCAGGGGTAGCAAGTAGCGTGACGGGGAGTGACCAGCGATGATCGGCACCCACCAGCCAGCGCGCCATGTGCGGCATCATCAGGCCAATAAAGGCAATCGGGCCAACTACCGCTGTCGCACTACCACAAAGCACGGTAATCGCCAGCAGACCAATTAACTGTGTGCGCGCCACGCGACTGCCCAGCGCCGTCGCGGTGTCGCTGCCGAGGCTTAAACTGTTCAGTGCGCGGCTCAGTAATAGCGCGGTTGCTCCGGCGATCAGCACCGGGATCAGCACCACTTTTAAGGTATGTAGATTGCGAATATCCAGCGAACCGGCTTGCCAGAAACGCAGTTGATCGTAGACGTCAGGATTAAGCAGGGCGATGCCGCTGGTCAGCCCTTCCAGCACCGCCGCCAGCGCCACGCCCGCCAGGGTTAAACGCACCGGACTTAACTGCCCGCCGCCCTGGCTGCCGGTAAAGGCAACAATCAACGAGGCCACCAGCGCCCCGGCGAAGGCCATCGCCAGTTGTTCCTGTGCGGAAGAGTAACCAAACAGCGCCGCACCCAGCACAATGGCAAAGCTGGCTCCGGCGTTCACGCCAAGCAAGCCGGGGTCGGCAAGTGGATTTCGGGTGAGGGTTTGCATCAACGCCCCGGCAAGGCCAAGCGCGCCGCCTGCAAGTAAACCGGCAAGGGTGCGCGGCAGTCGCGCGTCGAGCACGATGGTGCAGTCGGCGCTCTGACAGGTGCCGGAGAGGGCCTCCAGCACTAAGGAAGCGGGGAGTGATTTTGCCCCAATGAGCAGGCTTAATGCCGTCGCGATAATCAGTAATAACAGCAATCCGGGCACGGCAATGGCGCGTGTCACGGCAACAGAACCAGACATACGAACTTCCATGATAATGAAATTAATTATCGTTATCGATCTTATTTGGATATGTTAGCATGTGCAGCCTAAGAATAGGTATTTAAAATATTTGATGGCAAGGCATTGTAATGAATAAACAATCCTGGCTGCTTAACCTCAGCCTGTTGAAAACGCACCCGGCGTTTCGCGCAGTATTCCTCGCTCGTTTTATCTCAATTGTGTCTCTGGGTTTGCTCGGCGTCGCGGTGCCGGTGCAGATCCAGATGATGACGCATTCTACCTGGCAGGTGGGGCTTTCGGTGACGCTCACCGGCAGCGCGATGTTTGTTGGCCTGATGGTTGGCGGCGTGCTGGCGGATCGCTATGAGCGCAAAAAAGTGATTTTGCTGGCGCGCGGCACCTGTGGCATTGGCTTCATTGGACTGTGCCTGAACGCGCTGCTGCCGGAGCCGTCATTGCTGGCAATCTATTTACTTGGTTTATGGGATGGTTTTTTCGCATCGCTTGGCGTTACGGCGCTACTGGCGGCGACACCTGCACTGGTAGGGCGTGAAAACTTAATGCAGGCCGGGGCGATCACCATGTTGACCGTGCGCCTGGGTTCGGTGATTTCGCCCATGATTGGCGGTTTATTGCTGGCGACCGGTGGCGTGGCCTGGAACTACGGGCTGGCGGCGGCGGGAACGTTTATTACCCTGCTGCCGTTGTTAAGCCTTCCGGCGCTGCCACCGCCACCGCAGCCGCGTGAGCATCCGCTGAAATCGCTTCTGGCAGCGATTCGTTTTCTGCTCGCCAGCCCGCTGGTGGGGGGAATTGCGCTGCTGGGGGGGTTATTGACGATGGCGAGTGCGGTGCGGGTACTGTATCCGGCGCTGGCTGACAACTGGCAGATGTCGGCGGCACAGATTGGTTTTCTCTATGCGGCGATCCCGCTCGGTGCGGCTATTGGCGCGTTAACCAGCGGGAAGCTGGCACATAGCGCGCGACCAGGGTTATTGATGCTGCTCTCCACGCTGGGATCGTTCCTCGCCATTGGTCTGTTTGGCCTGATGCCGATGTGGATTTTAGGCGTGGTTTGTCTGGCGCTGTTCGGCTGGCTGAGCGCGGTTAGTTCGTTGCTGCAATATACAATGCTGCAAACGCAAACCCCGGAAGCGATGTTAGGGCGGATTAACGGTTTGTGGACGGCGCAAAACGTGACGGGAGATGCCATAGGCGCGGCGCTGCTGGGCGGTTTGGGAGCGATGATGACACCGGTTGCTTCCGCAAGCGCGAGCGGTTTTGGTTTGTTGATTATCGGCGTGTTGTTGTTGCTGGTGCTGGTGGAGTTGCGACGTTTTCGCCAGACGCCGCCGCAGGTGACAGCGTCCGACAGTTAGCTAAAGGTGCATTTTCCCCTCACCCTAACCCTCTCCCCAAAGGGGCGAGGGGACTGTTAGTGCTCTAATTGTATGTTTTATCAATCTTTTTTAAACAGTGAATTAAGTCTGTCCAGCACTTGCATGGCGCTGTAGTAATCCAGGCGGAACGTCTCGGTTCCCAGCGCATAAACCTGCTTGTTTTGTACTGCGGGCAGGTGCGCGAGCAGCGGATTAGCATAAATAGCATCGGCATCTTTCTGATCACCGGCAAACAGGAATAGTGATTCGCCATTTAACCCTGCAGCCAGATTTTCCCCACCAAGCTGAATGATGTCATGGCGTTTGCCCTGGCTTTGGCTGGCGTTTAAGCCTGCGGGCAACTTCGCCAGCGTAAAGCCGAGTTGTTCCAGCATTTGCCCTTGTGCTGATTCCGGCGTCCAGAGATTGGCACTGTGTGCAGCGGCAGTATAGACAATGGCAGTGACCGGCTGCGGCGGTAATTTGATTTGCTCTTTCGCCGCCGCTAGTTGCTTATCAAACTGCGCAATCCGCTCTGTCGCTTGTTTCTCATGTCCGGTAATTTCGCCAAGCTGCGTTAACAGCGACTGCCAGCTTTTGTCGTCGTAATTGATGATTAATGTCGGGGCGATGGTGGAAAGCTGATCGTACAGCGCCAGCGCCGAATTACCGCCGGTTGCGCTAATTAAAATCAGATCCGGCATTTGCGCGGCAACGGCTTCGGCGCTCGGTTCGCCGATATAGAGCCGTTGCAGTTTGCGTTCTTTCGCCACCTTGCTCCACTGGCGTAAAAAGCCCTGGTCATCCGCTACGCGGTTATTTGGCGTGGTCGCGCCGCTGGCGATCACCGGAGCATCAATCGCCAGCAGTGAGCCGGTCAAGGTGACGCTGGTGGAAACAATACGCTGCGGCTGGCTTTCCAGGGTATGAGTGCCACGGCTGTCAGTAATCTGACGCGGCCAGTCGGCGGCCTGAACGGCGGCTATTCCTGAAAGCAAAATTCCTGTTAATAGAAGGGCGTTGCGGTAGAGCGGGGCGAGTCTCACAAATCAGCTTCCTGTTATTAATAAGGTTAAGGGCGTAATGACAAATTCGACAAAGCGCACAATCCTTCCCCTCGCCCCTTTGGGGAGAGGGTTAGG
>NZ_AEJZ01000145.1:0-1149 GCF_000208525.1 Escherichia sp. TW14182 | reverse complement strand
CCTGCCATATCGCGTCCAGACAACGGGTCGCTGCATTAATGATATCCCGACTGTCCTGGGTGGGTGTCAGCAACTTTACCGAGGCACTGTTGCTGTAATACGGCTCATTCAGTGCAAACGGAGAAGTTTTTACAAAGGCGGAGATAAAACGACAATATTTATGCTCACCACGCAGTTTTTCTGCCGCTCGTGATGCGTAACTGCATATTGCCTGTCGCATCGTGTCATAGTCGGTTATGCGTTCGCCAAACGACCGTGAGCAGATAATTTCCTGTTTCGCTGGCGCAAACTCTTCCAGTTCAAGACAGGACTCTCCACGAAGTTCCCGTACCGTTCTTTCAAGTACAACATTGAAGTGCTTTCGGATAAAGCGAATATCGGTATCCGCGAGATCGAGTACGGTTTTTATCCCCATCGCCTCCAACTTTTTACTTATCCTTCGACCAACTCCCCACACTTCATCAACCGGTAATGCAGCCATTAATTTGCGCTGGCGCTCCTGGTTTGATAAATCAACAACCCCTCCCGTCTGACATTGCCATTTTTTTGCCGCATGATTGGCGAGTTTGGCCAGCGTCTTGGTTTGTGCAATGCCGACACCAACCGTGAGATGTGTACGCTGAAGAATGTTCTGGCGAATTTCACGGCCAAAATCTGTTAAATTCCGGCAGTTACGTACGCCGGTTAAATCACAAAATGCCTCATCAATGCTGTAGATCTCAACCCGTGGTGACAACTCTTCCAACGTAGACATCACACGCTGGCTCATATCGGCATAGAGTTCATAGTTACTGCTGAAACAAACCACACCACAGCGACGAAACAGATCCTTCTGTTTAAAATAAGGCTCCCCCATTTTAACGCCAAGTGCCTTCGCCTCTGCGCTGCGAGCGATCACACAGCCGTCGTTATTGGAAAGCACTACTACCGGCTTCCCCCACAAGTCTGGGCGAAAAACAGTCTCACAACTGGCATAAAATGAGTTTACATCACAGAGGGCAAACATCAGCGTAATGCCTTTACGACATGAGTGACGACCCCAAACACATTCAGAGACTCTTCGCTGCCAAGAGTAATGGGCGAATACGCACTGTTCATCGGCACAAGCTGTACCGTGGGGTGCAGTTGCAACCTTTTGGCGGTGAACTC
>NZ_AEJZ01000146.1:0-1398 GCF_000208525.1 Escherichia sp. TW14182 | reverse complement strand
GGCGAAGATCGCAGAAATTAAAGCTAAGTTCGGACTGAAAGGAGCAAGTGTATGACGGGCAAAGAGGCAATTATTCATTACCTGGGGACGCATAATAGCTTCTGTGCGCCGGACGTTGCCGCGCTAACAGGCGCAACAGTAACCAGCATAAATCAGGCCGCGGCTAAAATGGCACGGGCAGGTCTTCTGGTTATCGAAGGTAAGGTCTGGCGAACGGTGTATTACCGGTTTGCTACCAGGGAAGAACGGGAAGGAAAGATGAGCACGAACCTGATTTTTAAGGAGTGTCGCCAGAGTGCCGCGATGAAACGGGTATTGGCGGTATATGGAGTTAAAAGATGACCATCTACATTACTGAGCTAATAACAGGCCTGCTGGTAATCGCAGGCCTTTTTATTTGGGGGAGAGGGAAGTCATGAAAAAACTAACCTTTGAAATTCGATCTCCAGCACATCAGCAAAACGCTATTCACGCAGTACAGCAAATCCTTCCAGACCCAACCAAACCAATCGTAGTAACCATTCAGGAACGCAACCGCAGCTTAGACCAAAACAGGAAGCTATGGGCCTGCTTAGGTGACGTCTCTCGTCAGGTTGAATGGCATGGTCGCTGGCTGGATGCAGAAAGCTGGAAGTGTGTGTTTACCGCAGCATTAAAGCAGCAGGATGTTGTTCCTAACCTTGCCGGGAATGGCTTTGTGGTAATAGGCCAGTCAACCAGCAGGATGCGTGTAGGCGAATTTGCGGAGCTATTAGAGCTTATACAGGCATTCGGTACAGAGCGTGGCGTTAAGTGGTCAGACGAAGCGAGACTGGCTCTGGAGTGGAAAGCGAGATGGGGAGATCGGGCTGCATGACTATCAAATCAAATACGCCAGCACACGACAAGGACTGCTGGCAAACGCCGCTTTGGCTTTTTGATGCACTGGATATTGAGTTTGGATTCTGGCTGGATTCGGCAGCGAGCGACAAAAATGCTCTGTGTGCTCACTGGCTAACTGAGGCCGACGACGCGCTCAATTCTGAGTGGGTAAGCCACGGTGCAATCTGGAATAACCCACCGTACAGCAATATCAGGCCGTGGGTGGAAAAAGCTGCTGAGCAGTGCATACAACAGCAACAGACGGTAGTTATGCTTGTGCCAGAGGATATGTCAGTCGGATGGTTCAGCAAGGCTCTGGAGAGTGTCGACGAAGTTCGCATTATCACTGATGGACGGATTAATTTTATCGAACCATCGACAGGGCTGGAGAAGAAGGGAAACAGCAAAGGCTCCATGCTGCTTATTTGGCGACCGTTCATCAGTCCTCGACGGATGTTTACTACCGTATCCAAAGCGGCATTGATGGCGATCGGGCAGGGCGTCAGGAGGCTGAGGGATCCCCACAAAATTACTGCT
>NZ_AEJZ01000147.1:0-11109 GCF_000208525.1 Escherichia sp. TW14182 | reverse complement strand
ACACAAAAAAAAAAAACCCGCCAAATTCGGCGGTTTTTTGTTGCCTGTAAAAAGCTTATTTCACTGGTTCTACTGGTAAATCTGCTCGCGCGCCCCATTCACTCCATGCGCCGTCGTACAGTTTCACGTTTGGCACATCCAGCGTAGCAAGTGCCAGCAACACAACGGCGGCCGTTACACCAGAGCCGCAGCTGACAATAATCGGTTTGTCATAGCTGATACCGTAACCAAAAAATATCGCATCGAGTTCATCTGTCGTCTTCAGTTCACCTTCACGCACCAGATCCGTCCAGGGAACATTTAGCGCACCAGGAATATGCCCGCGACGTAAACCAGGGCGAGGTTCATCAATTTCAGCGTTAAAACGCGCAGCTGGACGGGCATCAATAATTTGTGCCGTTTTTTCATGGCTTGCCAGCAATACATCGGTTACTTTCACCACGGCTTCCGGGTTAAAGGCGGTGTTAAACTCTCCTTCTGGCAGTTCTACTTCGCCTTCTTCTAACAGCAGGTCATCACGCTGCCAGCCCGCCAGTCCACCACCAAGAATCGACACTTTCTCCACGCCAAAGGTGCGCAGCATCCACCATGCTCGCGGGGCTGAGAAAAGATTACCTTCGTCATAGACAATCAGATGTTTGTCCTGATTAACACCTAACTCACGCATCGCTACGGCGAACGTTTCCGGGCGCGGCAGCATGTGCGGAAACGGGGAGGTGTGATCGGAAAGAGCTTCGATATCGAAAAATACTGCGCCGGGGATATGCCCATTGAGATACTCCTGGGCAACGTTACGATCTTCCTGTCCGGGCGGTGCCATGCGGGCATCAATAATCTGAATTTCAGGATCATCAATATGTTCGGCGAGCCAGTCGGCTCCTACAAACCATGTCGTGGACATAGGCATCTCCATTTTTGCCGGGGTAGGCTAAATTGTCGGACGTTTAGTGAAAAGCGACAAGCAAAAGAGGCTGATTTGGCTGCCTGAGCCACATTTATCACCAAAATTCAGATTCTGTGGACGTGATACTGAATTACATAACGCTAATTCTCACGCATAATAATTATTCGACGTTGCTAACGGGCCATTGTGGCAGGGATGATAAATGAAAAAGTTACGCATAGCCGCCTGCATGTTAATGCTGGCGCTGGCAGGGTGCGACAACAACGATAACGCGCCAACAGCGGTGAAAAAAGATACCCCTTCTGAAGCTGCTAAAGGTACATCTTCGGAAAACGCGAGTTCTGCAAAACTCTCTGCACCGGAGAGGCAAAAGCTGGCACAACAGAGTGCCGGTAAGACACTGACATTGCTTGATCTCTCTGAGGTTCAACTCGATGGTGCAGCCACGCTGGTGCTGACTTTCTCTATCCCCCTCGACCCGGATCAGGATTTCTCGCGTGTTGTTCATGTCGTCGATAAAAAGAGCGGTAAAGTGGATGGTGCCTGGGAGCTGTCAGATAATCTTAAAGAGCTGCGTTTACGCCACCTCGAACCTAAACGTGATTTGATCGTGACTATTGGGCAGGAAATGAAGGCGCTCAATAACGCAACCTTCAGTAAAGATTACGAAAAAACGATCACCACCCGCGATATTCAACCCAGCGTCGGTTTTGCCAGCCGTGGTTCACTGCTGCCTGGAAAAGTCGTTGAAGGGCTGCCGGTAATGGCGCTCAACGTTAATAATGTCGATGTTAACTTCTTCCGCGTTAAGCCAGAATCTCTACCAGCATTCATTAGCCAATGGGAATACCGCAATTCGCTGGCGAACTGGCAGTCAGACAAACTCCTGCAGATGGCGGATCTGGTCTACACCGGACGGTTTGATCTCAATCCTGCGCGTAACACCCGTGAAAAATTATTGCTGCCGCTGGGCGATATCAAACCGCTTCAGCAGGCGGGCGTGTATCTTGCTGTGATGAATCAGGCTGGACGTTACGATTACAGTAATCCCGCGACGCTGTTTACGTTAAGTGATATCGGCATTTCAGCTCACCGTTATCACAATCGTCTGGATATCTTTACCCAAAGTCTGGAAAACGGCGCGGCCCAGCAAGGAATAGAAGTCTCTTTATTAAATGAGAAAGGGCAGATTCTGACTCAGGCGACCAGTAATGCACAGGGTCATGTACAGCTGGAAAACGATAAAAACGCGGCATTACTGCTGGCGCGTAAAGACGGTCAGACAACGCTGCTCGATTTAAAACTTCCGGCGCTGGACTTAGCGGAATTTAACATTGCTGGTGCACCGGGTTATAGCAAACAGTTCTTTATGTTTGGCCCGCGCGATCTTTATCGCCCGGGTGAAACAGTAATCCTCAACGGCTTACTGCGTGATGCAGACGGTAAAGCTCTGCCGGATCAACCCATCAAGTTAGACGTGATTAAACCTGACGGGCAGGTACTGCGTAGTGTCGTTAGTCAGCCGGAGAATGGCCTCTATCACTTTACCTGGCAACTGGATAGCAGTGCGGCAACCGGCATGTGGCATATTCGCGCTAACACTGGCGATAACCAGTATCGGATGTGGGATTTCCACGTCGAAGATTTTATGCCAGAGCGCATGGCGTTGAATCTGACTGGCGAGAAAACCCCGTTAGCGCCGAAAGATGAAGTGAAATTCTCCGTAGTGGGTTACTACCTTTATGGTGCGCCCGCGAACGGCAATACATTACAAGGGCAGCTTTTCCTGCGCCCTCTGCGTGAAGCGGTTTCTGCATTACCCGGCTTCGAATTTGGCGATATCGCTGCCGAAAACCTTTCCCGCACGCTGGATGAAGTTCAGTTGACGCTGGATGATAAAGGGCGCGGCGAAGTATCTACAGAAAGCCAGTGGAAGGAAACGCATTCCCCATTGCAGGTTATTCTCCAGGGGAGTTTGCTGGAATCGGGTGGTCGCCCGGTGACGCGCCGTGCTGAACAGGCTATTTGGCCTGCCGATGCATTGCCGGGGATCCGCCCGCAGTTCGCCTCGAAATCGGTTTACAATTACCGTACTGACACGACTGTAAAACAACCCATTGTTGATGAAGGCAGCAACGCCGCTTTTGATATCGTTTATAGCGATGCGCAGGGCGTGAAAAAAGCCGTGTCGGGCTTGCAGGTGCGTCTGATTCGCGAACGCCGTGATTACTTCTGGAACTGGTCAGAAGATGAAGGCTGGCAGTCTCAGTTTGATCAAAAAGATCTGATCGAAAATGAACAAACGCTGGATCTTCAGGCGGATGAAACCGGTAAGGTCAGTTTTCCGGTAGAGTGGGGCGCTTATCGTCTGGAAGTCAAAGCGCCGAATGAAGCGGTCAGTAGTGTGCGTTTCTGGGCTGGCTATAGCTGGCAGGACAACAGCGACGGTGGCGGTGCGGTGCGTCCAGATCGCGTCACGATGAAACTGGATAAAGCCAGTTATCGCCCTGGCGATACCATTAAGTTGCATATTGCCGCGCCAACGGCGGGTAAAGGCTACGCGATGGTTGAGTCCAGTGAAGGGCCGCTGTGGTGGCAAGAGATTGATGTTCCGGCACAAGGGCTGGATCTGACGATTCCGGTCGATAAAACCTGGAATCGTCATGATCTTTATTTGAGTACGCTGGTGGTGCGTCCTGGCGATAAATCTCGCTCCGCGACGCCAAAACGTGCGGTTGGTGTGTTGCATTTGCCGCTTGGCGATGAAAACCGTCGTCTTGATCTGGCGCTGGAAACACCGGCAAAAATGCGCCCCAATCAGCCATTAACTGTGAAAATCAAAGCCAGCAATAAAAATGGTGAGATGCCAAAACAGGTGAATGTGCTGGTGTCTGCCGTTGATAGCGGTGTGTTGAATATTACTGATTACGTTACGCCAGATCCGTGGCAGGGGTTCTTCGGTCAGAAACGCTATGGCGCAGACATATACGATATTTACGGTCAGGTCATTGAAGGACAGGGACGCCTGGCAGCACTGCGTTTTGGTGGCGATGGCGATGAACTGAAACGTGGTGGTAAGCCACCGGTCAATCACGTCAATATTGTCGCGCAACAGGCACAGCCGGTAACGCTCAACGAACAGGGCGAAGGTACGGTTACACTGCCGATTGGCGATTTTAACGGTGAATTGCGCGTCATGGCGCAAGCCTGGACGGCAGATGACTTCGGCAGCAACGAAAGCAAAGTGATTGTTGCTGCACCGGTGATAGCCGAACTGAACATGCCGCGCTTTATGGCGAGTGGCGACACTTCGCGTCTGACGCTGGATATCACTAATCTTACTGATAAACCGCAAAAAATGAACGTTGCCCTGACCGCCAGCGGCTTGGTTGAACTGGTAAGCGATTCACCCGCACCTGTTGAATTAGCGCCAGGCGTGCGAACCACGCTGTTTATCCCGGTGCGAGCATTGCCGGGTTATGGCGATGGTGAAATTCAGGCGACTATCAGTGGCCTGAATTTGCCAGGAGAAACCGTTGCCGATCAGCATAAGCAGTGGAAAATTGGCGTCCGTCCGGCATTCCCGGCACAAACAGTCAATTATGGTACGGTGTTGCAGCCTGGTGAAACATGGGCGATTCCGGCTGGCGGACTGCAAAACTTCTCGCCTGTTACGCTGGAAGGGCAATTGTTGTTGAGCGGCAAGCCACCGCTGAACATTGCACGTTATATCAAAGAGTTAAAAGCATATCCGTACGGCTGTCTGGAGCAAACCACCAGCGGTCTGTTCCCGTCGCTCTATACCAATGCAGCCCAGCTACAGGCGTTGGGCATCAAAGGCGACAGTGATGATAAACGCCGTGCGGCAGTTGATATTGGCATTTCCCGCTTGCTGCAAATGCAACGCGATAATGGCGGTTTTGCGCTATGGGATAAATACAGCGACGAAGAGTACTGGCTGACGGCTTATGTGATGGATTTCCTGGTTCGCGCAGGTGAGCAGGGTTACAGCGTGCCGACAGAAGCCATTAACCAAGGGAATGAGCGTCTGCTGCGCTATTTACAAGATCCGGGCATGATGTCGATCCCTTACGCCGATAATCTCAAAGCCAGTAAATTCGCCGTACAGTCTTACGCTGCGCTGGTGTTGTCCCGTCAGCAAAAGGCTCCGCTGGGTGCGCTGCGTGAAATCTGGGAGCATCGTGCAGATGCCGCTTCTGGTTTACCGCTGCTGCAACTTGGCGTTGCGCTGAAAACCATGGGTGATGCGACGCGTGGTGAAGAAGCGATTGCGCTGGCGCTGAAAACGCCGCGTAATGATGAGCGGAAATGGCTGGGCGATTACGGTAGCCCACTGCGCGACAACGCGTTAATGCTCTCCTTGCTGGAAGAAAATAAACTGCTACCCGATGAGCAGTACACTTTGCTGAACACGCTTTCGCAGCAGGCGTTTGGTGAACGCTGGCTATCGACGCAGGAAAGTAACTCGTTGTTCCTGGCTGCCCGTTCGATACAGGATTTACCGGGTAAATGGCAGGTGCAAACCTCTTTCTCTGCCGAGCCGCTGACTGGCGAGAAAACGCAAAACAGCAATCTGCATAGCGATCAACTTGCAACTTTGCAGGTGACCAACAGTGGCGACCAGCCGTTATGGCTGCGTGTGGATGCCAGCGGTTATCCGCAATCCGCACCTTTACCTGCGAGTAATGTGCTGCAAATCGAGCGCCATATTCTTGGTACTGACGGTAAGAGCAAATCGCTGGACTCGTTACGTAGCGGTGATTTGGTACTGGTCTGGTTGCAGGTTAAAGCCAGTAACAGCGTGCCAGATGCGCTGGTGGTTGATTTGCTGCCAGCGGGTCTGGAGCTGGAAAACCAGAACCTGGCTAACGGCAACGCCAGTCTGGAGCAAAGTGGTAGCGAAGTGCAAAACCTGCTTAATCAAATGCAGCAGGCGAGCATTAAGCACATTGAGTTTCGTGATGATCGCTTTGTGGCGGCGGTTGCCGTTGATGAATACCAGCCGGTTACACTGGTATATCTGGCGCGGGCGGTGACGCCGGGAACGTATCAGGTGCCGCAGCCGATGGTGGAATCGATGTATGTTCCTCAATGGCGGGCGACCGGCGCGGCTGAAGATCTGTTGATTGTCAGACCGTAAATGCCTCGTCTGTTAAGTAAACGCGGCTGCTGGATAACGCTGGCAGCCGCGCCCTTTATTATCATTCTGGCGGCGTGGGGAGCAGATAAACTCTGGCCTCTGCCGCTGCATGAAGTCAATCCCGCACGTGTGGTCGTGGCGCAGGATGGTACGCCGCTCTGGCGTTTCGCCGATGCTGACGGTATCTGGCGTTATCCCGTGACTATCGAAGATGTTTCTCCGCGTTACCTTGAAGCACTGATCAATTACGAAGATCGCTGGTTCTGGAAGCATCCAGGCGTAAACCCGTTCTCGGTGGCGCGCGCTGCCTGGCAGGATCTGACTTCTGGTCGGGTTATCTCCGGCGGCAGTACGCTCACCATGCAGGTTGCTCGTCTGCTTGATCCTCACCCCAAAACGTTTGGCGGTAAAATTCGCCAGCTCTGGCGCGCGTTGCAACTGGAGTGGCATCTGTCTAAGCGTGAAATTCTGACCTTGTATCTTAACCGCGCTCCGTTTGGCGGTACGTTGCAGGGGATCGGTGCGGCAAGTTGGGCATATCTCGGAAAATCGCCTGAGAATTTAAGCTATTCCGAGGCGGCAATGCTGGCTGTTTTGCCGCAAGCGCCCAGCCGTCTTCGCCCGGATCGCTGGCCGGAACGTGCCGAAGCCGCGCGTAATAAAGTGCTCGAACGGATGGCTGCGCAAGGTGTGTGGTCCCGTGAGCAGGTAAAAGAGTCAAGGGAAGAACCCATCTGGCTGGCACCCCGACAAATGCCGCAACTGGCACCGCTGTTTTCGCGCATGATGCTCGGTAAAAGCAAAAGCGACAAAATCGTTACTACGCTGGATGCCGGTCTTCAACGACGTCTGGAAGAACTGGCGCAAAACTGGAAAGGACGATTGCCACCGCGCAGTTCACTCGCGATGATCGTGATTGATCATACCGATATGCGTGTTCGCGGCTGGGTGGGATCGGTTGATCTCAACGATGATTCACGCTTTGGTCATGTCGATATGGTCAATGCGATCCGATCGCCAGGATCGGTGCTCAAACCGTTTGTTTATGGACTGGCGCTGGATGAAGGCTTGATCCACCCGGCATCACTGTTGCAAGACGTCCCCCGGCGCACCGGTGATTACCGACCAGGTAACTTTGATAGCGGTTTTCATGGCCCGATCAGCATGAGTGAGGCGCTGGTGCGATCGCTGAACTTACCTGCCGTGCAGGTGCTGGAAGCCTATGGCCCGAAACGGTTTGCGGCAAAATTACGCAATGTTGGATTGCCGTTGTACCTGCCCAACGGTGCTGCGCCGAACCTTTCGCTGATCCTCGGCGGCGCAGGTGCAAAACTGGAAGATATGGCGGCAGCGTATACCGCGTTTGCTCGCCACGGCAAGGCAGGCAAATTGCGCTTACAGCCTGACGATCCCCTGCTTGAACGCCCCTTAATGTCGCCGGGCACCGCGTGGATCATTCGCCGGATCATGGCTGATGAAGCGCAGCCCCTGCCGGACGGCGCCTTGCCGCGCGTTGTACCACTGGCGTGGAAAACAGGAACCAGTTATGGCTATCGCGATGCATGGGCGATAGGTGTAAATGCTCGCTATGTGATAGGAATATGGACTGGCAGACCGGACGGCACGCCCGTTGTTGGTCAGTTTGGTTTTGCCAGCGCCGTACCGTTGATGAATCAGGTCAATAATATCTTACTGTCACGCAGTGCAAATCTGCCGGAAGATCCGCGCCCGAACTCCGTCACTCGTGGTGTTATCTGTTGGCCAGGTGGGCAGTCTTTGCCCGTGGGTGACAGTAATTGCCGTCGTCGTCTGGCAACCTGGTTATTGGATGGAAGCCAGCCGCCAACCCTGTTACTGCCAGAGCAAGAAGGGATTAATGGCATCCGCTTTCCCATCTGGCTGGATGAAAATGGCAAACGCGTCGCCGCCGATTGCCCACAGGCGCGACAAGAAATGATGAATGTCTGGCCACTACCGCTGGAACCCTGGCTGCCCGCATCGGAACGCCGTGCCGCACGCTTGCCAGCGGTCTCGACAATTTGCCCACCGTATGGTCACGACGCCCAACTCCCGCTGCAACTGACTGGCATCCGTGATGGCGCCATTATCAAGCGTTTACCTGGTGCGGCGGAAGCGACTTTGCCGGTGCAATCCAGCGGTGGTGCCGGAGAACGCTGGTGGTTTCTGAATGGCGAACCGTTAGCTGAACGTGGGCGCAGTGTGACTCTGCATTTAACGGAAAAAGGCAATTATCAATTGCTGGTAATGGATGAAGTGGGGCAGGTAGCGACAGTGAGATTTGTTATGCAATAGTCTGTTTTCACCATGTTTGTTGCTTAAACTAGGTTTATTTTAAAAAAATGTTACCTTCGTCAATGGTCAACGGCTCTGTTGCTCATTATAATCCGCGCCATCTCGTACGCTGGTACAGACAACAACAGAATAATTTACAGAGGTAAAAATGGCTATTGAACGTACTTTTTCCATCATCAAACCGAACGCGGTAGCAAAAAACGTCATTGGTAATATCTTTGCGCGCTTTGAAGCTGCAGGGTTCAAAATTGTCGGCACCAAAATGCTGCACCTGACCGTTGAACAGGCTCGTGGCTTTTATGCTGAACACGATGGGAAACCGTTCTTTGATGGTCTGGTTGAGTTCATGACCTCTGGTCCGATCGTCGTTTCCGTGCTGGAAGGTGAAAACGCCGTTCAGCGTCACCGCGATCTGCTGGGCGCGACCAACCCGGCGAACGCTCTGGCGGGAACTCTGCGCGCAGACTACGCTGACAGCCTGACCGAAAACGGCACACATGGCTCTGATTCCGCAGAATCTGCCGCTCGCGAAATCGCCTACTTCTTCGGTGAAGGCGAAGTGTGCCCGCGCACTCGTTAATAATTTCGTAAATGCCGCGTGCAAACGTGGCATCCGTGCGCCAGAATTTGTACAATGCAGCGCCCCCGGACGAGCAGCCGCTCACCGGGGCGTTTCTTTTTTCAACCCTCCAGGGGCCATAACGTGTAATAACGAGGCCGGAATAGCATATGTCTGAACAATTAGTCACACCTGAAAACGTCACCACGAAAGATGGAAAAATCAACCTGCTGGATCTCAACCGTCAGCAGATGCGGGAGTTTTTTAAAGATTTAGGTGAAAAACCCTTCCGCGCCGATCAGGTGATGAAGTGGATGTATCACTATTGCTGCGACAACTTTGATGAGATGACCGACATCAACAAAGTGTTGCGTGGCAAACTGAAAGAGGTGGCGGAAATCCGCGCACCGGAAGTGGTTGAAGAACAGCGTTCATCTGACGGCACCATTAAATGGGCGATTGCCGTTGGCGATCAGCGCGTCGAAACGGTGTATATCCCGGAAGACGACCGCGCCACGCTTTGCGTCTCCTCGCAGGTGGGGTGTGCGCTGGAGTGTAAATTCTGTTCCACCGCCCAGCAGGGCTTTAACCGCAACCTGCGGGTGTCGGAAATTATCGGCCAGGTGTGGCGTGCGGCGAAAATCGTCGGCGCAGCAAAAGTCACCGGTCAGCGTCCGATCACTAACGTAGTGATGATGGGTATGGGCGAGCCGCTGCTCAACCTGAACAATGTCGTTCCGGCGATGGAAATCATGCTTGATGATTTCGGTTTTGGCCTGTCTAAACGTCGCGTGACGCTTTCCACTTCCGGTGTAGTTCCGGCGCTGGATAAACTGGGCGATATGATTGACGTTGCACTGGCAATTTCCCTGCACGCGCCGAACGACGAAATTCGTGACGAAATTGTACCAATCAACAAAAAGTACAATATCGAAACGTTCCTTGCTGCAGTGCGCCGTTATCTGGAGAAATCCAATGCGAACCAGGGGCGCGTCACTATCGAGTACGTGATGCTTGACCACGTTAACGATGGCACTGAACATGCGCACCAACTGGCTGAACTGCTGAAAGATACGCCGTGTAAGATTAACCTGATCCCGTGGAACCCGTTCCCCGGCGCGCCGTATGGACGCAGTTCGAACAGCCGTATCGACCGTTTCTCAAAAGTGCTGATGAGCTACGGTTTCACCACCATTGTGCGTAAAACTCGTGGTGATGATATCGACGCCGCCTGTGGTCAGCTGGCAGGTGATGTCATTGACCGTACTAAACGTACTCTGCGTAAACGGATGCAGGGTGAAGCTATCGACATTAAAACGGTCTGATAGTTATTACGCCACGGTTACTTTATGTACCGTGGCGTAATGTTTTATGAATGTAGCATTAAGTTGCAATTGTCTGATCAATATTAACGGTGCGTTTTTGCTGACTTTAAGGCAGTATGTAACGATGCAACAGTAAGTTAGCTTTGATTCATGTGGGCTTTGTCACGAGCACACAGACAGTCTTATACTGTATGATAAAGGTTAACTTTACGGATGTTTCGCGGTGTGGGTGGGCGTGATGGTTCACCGGCATCCCAATTCTCTTTTAAACGTACCTGCAGCGAATGAATACTGAAGCCACGCACGACCAAAATGAAGCACTTACCACCGGCGCTCGCTTGCGTAATGCCCGTGAACAACTTGGACTTAGCCAGCAAGCCGTTGCCGAACGACTTTGTTTGAAGGTTTCCACGGTACGCGACATTGAAGAAGATAAGGCGCCAGCCGATCTTGCTTCAACATTCTTGCGCGGGTATATCCGCTCTTATGCGCGTCTGGTTCATATTCCGGAAGAAGAACTGCTGCCGGGACTGGAAAAGCAGGCACCACTGCGGGCGGCAAAAGTTGCGCCAATGCAGAGTTTTTCCCTCGGCAAACGCCGCAAAAAACGCGATGGCTGGCTGATGACTTTCACCTGGCTGGTGCTGTTTGTGGTGATTGGCCTGAGCGGCGCCTGGTGGTGGCAGGATCACAAAGCCCAGCAGGAAGAGATCAGCACTATGGCTGATCAATCCACTGCGGAGCTGAATAATAACCAGAGCCAGAGTGTACCGTTAGATACGTCTGCTACCGAAACCCAGACGACTACATCGCCTGCGGCTGGAGATTCCACCCCCCCCAAACCGCA
>NZ_AEJZ01000148.1:0-5458 GCF_000208525.1 Escherichia sp. TW14182 | reverse complement strand
GCGTAAACGCCTTATCCGACCTACGGTTTGTGTTGTTGTAGGCCTGATAAGACGCCGCAAGTGTCGCATCAGGCATTACAAAACATTGTTATTTAATAAACGTAAACGCCGTGGTCACCCGCTTCACGCCGCTTACCCGGCTGGCAATATCTGCCGCCGCTTTCGCTTCACGTTCAGTCACCAGCCCCATCAGGAACACTTCACCGTTTTCGGTGGTCACTTTCACGTTGGACGATTTCACCAGGTCGCTGGTTAACAGTTGCGAACGCACTTTGGTGGTGATCCACGTATCGTTAGACGCTTCGCCCAGACCAATCGGCTGCCCCTGACGAATCTCGTTATACACTTCGTTGGCACCGTCTACGCCCATAGCAATCTGTTTGGCGCGAGCCGAAAGTTCAGCATTTGGAGACTGCCCAACCAGCAGCACTTTGCCCTGATAGGCCGTTACATTAATGCGTGCTTCTTTCTTAATCTGTTCGTCTTTTGACAATGCGCTGTTCACGCGCACTTCCAGAGTACCATCGTCCACCTGGGTGCCGACACTGCGGGGGTCGGTCGCCGCTTTAGTACCCACAGCGGCAGTACCTACTACGGCAGCGGCAACACAACCTTGCAACAGCAGCGCGGAAATAAGGACTGCGATTGGCGATAATGCCTTCATGTATTCTCCTTAATCATCCTGGTGAGGGAAAAGCGTGTTATCGATCAGATCGCACAGGCAATTTACCGTCAGCATATGCATTTCCTGAATGCGAGCACTACGATGCGAAGGAATGCGGATCTCCACGTCCTGTGGCCCTAACAAACCGGCAAGTTCGCCGCCGTCATAGCCGGTCAATGCCACAATGGTCATATCACGTGTCACGGCGGCTTCAACTGCTTTTACGATATCGCGGCTGTTGCCACGGGTAGAAATGGCTAATAACACATCTCCCGCATGTCCCAGCGCCCGCACCTGTTTTGCATACACTTCATCATGTAAGCGATCGTTGGCAATCGCCGTTAAGACAACATTATCAGTATTTAGTGCAATGGCAGGTAGGCTGGGTCGTTCCGTTTCGAAACGGTTGATCATGCTGGCAGCAAAATGCTGTGCATTGGCAGCGGAAGTTCCATTACCACAACAGAGGATTTTGTTGCCATTGAGCAGAGACTGAACCAGCGTCATGGCTGCACGGGAGATGGCATCCGGAAGCGCCTCTGCCGCTGCAATTTGAGTTTGAATGCTTTCAGTGAAGCAAGCTTTGATTCTTTCTTGCACGCTAATCCTTAAACCTTAATTATGAGTGGTCATTAAAGGCGTCCTTAATCCACTCAACCTCATTCCCGGTGAAGGCTACCACATCGAACCGGCAATCCACAGTATCAAAACTCCCATTATGACGCGCGAGCCACAAGCGGGCAGTCTGTAATAATTTGTGTTGTTTGCTGCGGGTCACACTGGCTGCCGCGCCGCCATAAAGTGCAGAACGGCGGTAACGCACCTCGACAAAAACGGTGGTCTGGCCTTCATGCATTATCAGATCAATCTCGCCGCCACGCTCGTTCACGTTAGCGGCGACGAAGCGCAGTCCTTTGCCTTCCAGCCAGCGACGCGCTTGTGCTTCCCACGCATCGCCGGTCTGTTTAGTGGTTAACTGGCGGGGACTACCTGACCTTGTTGGTACTGTAGCCATGATAACTTCCTGTTAATCACGCAATCCGGGTTAGCCGTCAGACTTCCGGTATTACCGTTGATTTCAAAACCCTGAACCTGGCGCATTTGCGAGAAATGATTCGCCAGTGACCAGGCATCGACGCCCATCGCATACATGCGCGCCAACGAATAATCATTATTTACCGCACTGAGCGCCTGCTGCATTAACGGCAGATTACCGCCTGCCAGCATCGGGATTTCGCTGTACTGCAAGCCTTCCATCTCCAGTCGGAAATCCGGGCCAGCAGAGCCTCCTGCGCTGCGGGAGCTGGCGTACAACGTTGCACCGCTGTGACTGCCGTTACGCATGGCGATCATCGGTTTGATGAAGGCGATTTCGGCTGGCGTTGCCACAATGTACACCGCATCGACACGACCGCCATTATCGATGAACTGGTCTCCGGTCGGCGTGGTTTGCAGGGTTGGATTGTTGGTCGTCATGCCGGAGTCGGTTGTCGCTCTGGGTGTAATCGGGCTACCTGTTAAAGCGATACCTGAACGGCCGTTAACACCCGCGTGTAATTCGCTGGTGGAACCAAATTTTTGTTGCAAAACGGTGCCGCCGCCGAGTTTCTGCCACTCTTGCGCAAACGCATTGGCTACGCGATCGCCCAATGAACTGCGTGGGATCAGTACCAGCGGTGCTTGTTTACCCTGATCACGAATATGACGCGCTGCATCGCGCGCTTCATCTTCTGGCGATAGCGCGAAGTAACAGATATTGGCGCGGTTTTCGATATTTTCCGGCTGATTGAGTGCCAGCACGTTCAGCGGGGTGTTGCTCTTCAGCAACTCCTCAACGTTATTTTTTAGCAGTGGACCGACTACAATACTCGCGCCATCCTGCTGAACCTGGTTGAGGATCTGGCTAAGTGGTTGTGATGAGGTATCGTAGATTTTCAGTTCTGCGGATGGATTCGCCGGAGAGCTTACCGCTGCGGTGCTTGCCGGAGGGGCGCTTACAGGCACCGGCTGTGCGGCGGTTTCTTCACCTGTCAGATCGCTAACAGACGCTTGTGCCGGGCTGGCAACGCCGTCTACGGTTTGCGGCTGGGGTTGTTCTGCTACGTTAGCGGCAGGCGCGGCTGCTACCTGAGCCGCTACTGGCTGAGTGCCGATATTTTTCGCCGCTTCAAAGCCTTGCTGAATAGTGCGGCCAAACACTGCGGCCTGACCATTCAACGGCAACAGCAGGGCGATTTTGTTGGTTGACGCAGGTTTAAACGCTTTTACATTTACCAACTGCGTTGGCAGCATTTTCGCGCCCGGATTGTTCGGGTAACGTTTCTGCCAGTCGGCGATCCCGGCTTTCATCATGTCGGGGTCATTGCGGTTATCAAACCAGATGCGTTGCAGATCCAGCCAGCCTTGTAGGATGTTTTCGTCGGCGTTGATCACCAGCGTATTCGCCTGCTGCTGGGTCATGGCGGAGAGCGCCTGCCAGGTGGCATCGATATTCTGCTGTTTTTCTTGCGCACCGAGTAACGGTTCCTGAGCAATTAATGCGCGCAATAAATCAATGGAAGGACGTCCCTGACTGGCATCGATTTTTGCCTGCCAGTAACGCGCCTGCTGGTTCTGCTCTAAATCTGCCGGAGTAATTTTAGCCAGCAAGGTCTGCGCGCCAGCAAAATCTTTTTGTGTCAGCTTAATCTCTACCGCCAGCAGAGATTTTTCGCGACGCTGGATATCGTTCAGTTCTTGCGGCAGCTGGTTAAACAGTTCAACCGCCTGCCCGGTTTTACCTTCTTTCACCAGTGCACGAATGGCGAGTAATTGCCAGTTGATCCTGGTATCATCAGAGCTTTGCTGCATCTGCTGAAGATAAAAAGCAGAATCGGCCTGCGCCGTGCCCTGCATATAGGCAGTGGACTGATCGGGTGTATGGGTGCCACAACCGGCGAAAATCAGGGCTGCCAGAACAACAGGCAGACAACGCGCGGCTTTCAAACGAGAAAATGTTGAGGGTACCATAATGTATCCAGTGATATTTTTTTTACGCAATTCTCAATATTAAATCGGCAATACGGACGACACAATGAAACAACACCAATCGGCGGATAATTCTCAAGGTCAGCTCTACATTGTACCGACGCCAATCGGCAATCTGGCGGATATCACCCAGCGTGCGCTGGAGGTATTACAGGCCGTTGATCTGATTGCCGCCGAGGATACGCGTCATACCGGTTTGCTGCTGCAACATTTTGGGATAAACGCCCGACTGTTCGCCCTGCACGACCATAACGAACAACAGAAAGCCGAAACGCTGCTGGCGAAGCTGCAAGAGGGACAAAACATTGCGCTGGTTTCTGATGCCGGAACGCCGCTGATTAACGACCCTGGCTACCATCTGGTGCGTACCTGCCGTGAAGCGGGGATTCGCGTGGTGCCGCTACCGGGACCGTGTGCTGCTATCACTGCATTAAGCGCCGCTGGTTTACCATCCGATCGCTTTTGTTATGAAGGCTTTCTGCCCGCCAAATCGAAAGGTCGCCGTGATGCGCTAAAAGCGATTGAAGCGGAACCGCGCACGCTGATTTTTTATGAATCGACCCACCGTCTGTTAGATAGCCTGGAAGATATCGTCGCGGTGCTGGGGGAGTCCCGCTACGTGGTGCTGGCGCGAGAACTGACCAAAACCTGGGAAACCATTCACGGCGCGCCCGTTGGCGAGCTGTTGGCGTGGGTAAAAGAAGATGAAAACCGTCGCAAAGGCGAAATGGTGCTGATTGTCGAAGGCCATAAAGCACAGGAAGAAGACTTACCCGCCGATGCACTACGCACGCTGGCGCTGCTACAGGCAGAACTGCCGCTGAAAAAAGCGGCGGCGCTGGCAGCAGAAATTCACGGCGTGAAGAAAAACGCGCTGTATAAGTATGCGCTGGAGCAGCAAGGGGAGTGATTACAGGCATTGCAGCAGGAACAGAGCTGCGATGCCTGTACTTGGTGAGTTAACGGCGACACATCTCATCAATTACGCATGTGAAGTGGTTATGCAGCCATAAAAACGAAGCCGGGATCGTGGTGGAGACTTTAGCCGTGAGAAAACGTTCTGTCGCATCCTGCTTTCCTTCGCCAGTCACTAGTAACAAAACTTCGCGGGCATTGAGAATATCCTTCAAGCCTAAGGTGATCCCGCGAGTCACGGGACGACCAGCGGTTTTTAACATCTCATGTTGCTGGGTTTTCGCGTCAAGTTGGCTGATATGGCAGGCCGGTTGCAGGCTTTCTCCTGGTTCGTTCAGCCCAAGATGACCGTTTTTCCCTAGTCCGAGAACGCACAAATCGAGACCGCCTTTGCGCGCAATCAGATTCGTTACCCGCTCGCACTCTGTCTCGTTTATCTCTTCGGAGCGAAAGCTGATGAGCTGGTCTTCACGTAACCCCAGCGGCTGCACGATATGCTGCTGAAGGAAAGTTTCGCAGGTGCCGGGCACGGTTAATGGCAGATCCACCCATTCGTCGAGCTTCACGAAGGTCAGTTGGCTGACATCAACGTGCTGCTGGTGGATTTTTTCTACCAGATAATGATACGTCAGTAATGGCGTCGCTCCGGTCGCCAGGCAAATCACGGCATTTGGTTTGCTACGGATCACGTCCAATAAATATTCGCTGGCGCGTTCACTTAACACCGTATAGTTTTCAACTTGCTGTAAGGTTTGCATGAGGAGAAATTCCTTGTGTAGAGAGGCACCACCAGGTGTGATACGGAGACCGATGACAAACGCCAAATTGCCTGATGCGCTACGCTTATCAGTC
>NZ_AEJZ01000149.1:0-5482 GCF_000208525.1 Escherichia sp. TW14182 | reverse complement strand
CCTCCGCCGTTCCCGGTATTGCTGTGGCTGTGGAACTCAGTAAAGGTCGCCGGGATTTCCGCGATTGGTATCGTGGCGCTCTCCACCACCTGCGCCTACGCTTTTGCCCGTATGCGCTTTCCAGGCAAAGCGACGCTGCTGAAAGGAATGCTGATTTTCCAGATGTTCCCGGCGGTACTCTCACTGGTGGCGTTGTATGCGTTGTTTGACCGTCTGGGTGAGTACATTCCGTTTATCGGACTGAATACCCACGGCGGCGTTATCTTTGCTTACCTGGGCGGGATTGCGCTGCACGTCTGGACGATTAAAGGTTATTTCGAAACCATCGACAGTTCGCTGGAAGAAGCGGCGGCGCTGGACGGTGCGACACCGTGGCAAGCCTTCCGCCTCGTACTGCTGCCGCTGTCAGTACCGATTCTGGCGGTAGTGTTCATCCTGTCGTTTATCGCTGCCATTACTGAAGTTCCGGTCGCGTCGTTGTTACTGCGTGACGTGAACAGTTACACCCTGGCCGTGGGGATGCAGCAATACCTCAACCCACAAAACTACCTGTGGGGCGATTTTGCCGCCGCTGCCGTGATGTCTGCATTACCGATCACCATCGTCTTCTTGCTAGCTCAACGCTGGCTGGTCAATGGCCTGACGGCAGGTGGTGTGAAAGGTTAAAGATGTTGTTCTGCCAATGTTATGCCGCTGCACCCTCAACTTACGTTATCCCAACTTGTGACTGTTATTCGGCGCTCCCTGGAGCGCCTTTTTTTACTCCCGCTTCAGCCGTTTCGAATTACACAGCCATAGTGTGATCACCAGTAACAGGATCGCTGCCGAGTAGATCAACACATCCAGTGGCGATTTATGATCGACAATGATCAAGCGCACAATGGCGGTGATCCCGATATAGACAAAGTAACGTAAGGGAAAGTGAAAACCGGACTGGAAGTACTTCACAATCAGGGCGATAAATTCGAAATAGAGAAAGTAAACCACCAGCCCTTCCACCAGCTCATATTTGCTGGTTTGTTCTGGCGCGAACAGCACATCAGCCAGATGCACCGTTTCTTTGCCGAGGAATACGACCAGAATCAGGCCGAGGCACAGCAGGCCAAGATTGAGAACGGTCTGCAAAATGGTGGAGATAAACTCCACGCGCGGACGAGATAACGACGTCATAACAGCCCTCCAACTCAGTGGCGAGCTTCCTGTATAACGCAAAAATGTGACGGGGATCTATATTTTTTGTGTATGTTTTGTTCAACCTGGTGTTAGATGGTGCCTCCCGCCAGCGCCGGATGCGGCGTGAACGCCTTATCCGTCCTACCCGTAGGCCGGATAAGCCGCGTCTGGCGGCGCATCCGGCAAGACACACAGCCTCAAAAAATCACCCATTCAGGTGATTCCCGGCCACCAGCAAAGCGCGAAAAATCGACAATGTTCCTCTGGAACAAATGAAACGTAACCTGATAAAGGTGGTAAAAATGAAGCCTTATTTTGCTGCTTTGTTGTTATCAGTCTCTGTTCTTCCTGCTTATGCTGGTCCGCTCGGTACTGCTGATAAAGCCGACCTACCGCAAAGCAATGTCTCCAGCCCAATGATGGCCCAGTCGCTCAGGCAACCAGACCTGCAACCGATATCGACGGACAGGAAGACAGAATGTTTTCGCCTTTACACACCAGATCGCAAACCGGGGGTGAACTGCGTTCCTGATGGCTCGACAGGCCATTAAGAATGAGGATGCCAGTGATTGCGCATACTGGCGCCTTTCCCATGACTTAGCGGAAATTCACGCTTCGGTCGCTGGTCATGTCATACAACTGGAACTTACGCCCAAGTTGCTGACCACCGTCACGCGTCAGCGGCGTCCAGCCAATTGCCGCACGGCTGCGTGTCGGGCCAGACGCGAAGAGATCCAACGGTACAGAGACATACACGCCTTTGGTGAAGTCCCCTTCTCCGTACTCCTCTTTCGAAACATTAGTGATTGTGGCATAGCCACCCACAACCACGCCGCTGTCAAAGCGTTTGGCAATTTCCAGCGTGCCGCCTTTATCGCCTGCCAGATACTGCCCGACGCTGGCTTTCACTAACACATCCTGGGCGAAAGATGGCGTCCAGTACGCGGTCAGATGACCGGTTTTCACGCTGTAATCGGTGAATTTCATCATATCTTTTGCGCTACGCCAGTCACGCTGTTTAACGTAGTTGGCATCCAGACCAAACGCCCAGTTGCTGTCCAGCGGGCGATACAACACTTCTGCCCCCGCGCCGCCAAACATGGTTTCGAGATAACCACCGTAGACCTGACCGTAGAAGCCGTTGCCCAGATGCTGGAAGTAGTTGGCTTGCAGATTATTCACATAGACATCGTTCTGCACATACTCGCGCACATGGGTACGAACGCGCGGTAAGTGCGAGTCCTGCGGCGGATTGGTGTAGTTAAACTTGTCGTAGTTGTTGGCAAGGTTAGCAAACAGACTACCGGTGGTGAGCAGGTGATCCGTCAGCCACAAATCCGCCGTTCCCATCACGCCCAGTTGGTACATGTAAAAGTTTTCCGGGCCACCGACCGACTGGTTCAGCACCGGATCGATATGAAAATCAAAGCGCGATTTGTCGATATACCAGCCCTGCTCGGTGGACTGCGGAACCACCGGCTCGACGCGTTTTTGCGCCAGCTTCGTTTCATGCCCAAGCGGCTCGCCGACGAGATGATTTTTCAGGCTGGCGACATCGGTTTCCGTCGTCACCTGCGGCATGTTAAGGCGGTTTTCCGTGATACGGATCGTTTTGATCCCATCCGGCAGATCGTTCATCACGATCCGATTAGCGCGAATGATCCCTTCACGCGAATCACGATATTTCACCTGCTCGCCGGTAACATACAGCGTATCGCCTTTCGCCTGGATCTGCGGATCGGCAAGTCCGGCATTGTATTTCAACAGCGTTAACTGATTCGCCACCACCGAATGCTGCAAAATGGCATCCTGCGGCTGCGGTTGATATTGCGGGCGGGCGTTATCGTTGTAAGACGGGCGCAGATCGTTAAAGTTAGTGCGCAGCGTGACGCCAAACATAAAGGTGTTGCCGCGTTCATAGCTAAGGTTAACGTCGGCCCAATCGGTAACGCGATAAATCGCCCCGACGTTAAACTTACTTTTTTGCTCCAGCTTCCCGGCAAAATCCTGCTGATAATTATTGCCTTCATACTCCAGTTTCAGGCGCAGCGGCTGCCAGGGAGTCTGGTATTCCACACCGCCAAACAGTGAGGCCGGGCCGTGGAACATCTGGCTGCCGTCGATAGATCCTGCCTGTTTGTAGCTGTTATCGCGATAGCAATATTTATCACTGGCTGAACAGAGCGGATTTTTCACGTTACCGCTGGTGCCAAGATATCCCCAGCCCAGGCCGAGCATAAAATCGAATGGCCCCCAGGCTTTGCTGGCGACAAGGTATTCCGCATCAAACAGCCCCGTACCGCCGATATCTCGCGCGCCAACCGCTACTTGCGGTAGCCAGTAACTCTCTTCCCACAAACGCAGTTTGAGATCGAAGGCTTTATCTTTATACGTTTGATCGCCAGAGAACGCTTCGACGCTGCTGTACTGCCGGGTGCGCACATCGGTGTAGCGCAGCGTTGTTTCCAGCCACGGGAAGAGTTGCACTGAAGCAGAGTAATAACGGTACTGATCGTTATCACGATAGTTCAAACTTAATTCCCCTTCCCGCGCCATGCGCGCGGTGGGCATTTGTAACAGACCGACGCCGCCGAAATCCGATTGCGACGGCCCGATGGGCGCTGGATACGTTTCGCCATAGCAGGCCGTGCTAATGCCCAGCGCCAGTAAGCTAAGCAGATGTCTTTTTTTCATTATTGCGGTATCCGCTGCGTCAGAGTCTGAAGAATGTCGGCGTTCAGGGCATCAGGCGTCTTACTCCAGACGGAGTCCGCGAGGCCAACATAAATAATGCTGCCGGGCATCGGCTCTACGTGACGCTTGTTCCAGTAAGCCACCGGCGCTTTTTGCGTTCGCCCGTCCGGGTAAACCACCCACGCATAGCTGCGATCTGCACCGCTAAGCAGGCTCTGCCCGGAGAGATAGCTCGCTACGTCGCGACCTGGGGTGAATGGCTGATTGCCAGGACGACTGATAAGCCCGAACAGCGTGACCGTTGACGGAGCGGAACCCACCCACAGCGTGTAGTTGCCCTGCAACGGCGGGTTGCCACGTTCCGCAACGCGGACGATATCGGGATCAAGATTGATTTTTTGCCTGCCCGTCACCTTCAACGCCTGAATTTGCTGACGTAAGGCGTTAATCGCGGCGGCATCCTCGGCGCTGGAATCTGTTGCCAGTTCTGCCAGCCGTGTCAGCAACGCCTGCTGCTGCCGCAATGCTGCTGCCGTTGCCAGCTCTTCGCTGATCACCGCACCGGGCCACCAGCTATTCGCCAGTCGCGGTTGCCCCACCAGATCGATTAAATGCTCTGCGCCCGTCAGCGTTTTGGCCTCACTGCTGCCATTGCTGAACACCTTGACGGTGCCCGCCGCAAAGACCGATGACGCTCCCACGCTCAAAATCAACGCGACAATAGTTTGTTTAATCATTGTTTTGCTGCCTTGATGAGAGTGGTTTTCACCGGGAAATAATCCGCGCCGAGATACTGTTCCGACTGGCGAATTTGTCCTTCGCTGTCGATCCAGTAGCGGTTATGCCAGCGCGCCTGGTCGGTGGAGACTTCTTCGTCCAGCACGCGAACCGGAGTTTCATCGCTGCCGACTTTGACGGTATCGGTGCCATCCCATTTGAAGACTGAGCGTGCGGTGGCGTAACGTACCTGCTGGTACTCAGTCCAGCCCATCGTGCGCGTCCATGTTGCGCCATCAACAATTTGTGCGGGTTTAATCAGCGGGTCGGCGGCAAGGTTATTTACTTCAATCAGGTTGTCGCCGCCAAGCAAAGTCTTCACCAGACGACCATGTTGTGTGACGAGAGTGGCCTGATCCTGAGTGACCCATTTTTGTTGTCCGTCTTCAGCGAAGGCCAGCACCACAAATAACTGCGGCCCGCCATTAAGCTGCATGTACTGGCTGGCGTAGGGCATATTTTGAATATCATCGTCCGTCAGCTGTACGCCTGGCGTGCCGAACAGACTGTCCCACAGTGAATTGCCCAGCTCTTTAGTCGTGGCTGAACAGGCCTGTAATAGCAGGCAGATAAGAATGAGTGCAGGTCGCTTCACGACTCTTCTCCAGAGGGGCAGAATAACCACACCGGAGTGTGGTTATGGTTAATCCCCGTCATACTTCAAGCTGCAGATGCGGTGACCACACTCGTTCACCCCGGTCACATAGTTATCTATGCTCCCGGGGACTCACTCGCTTGTCGCCTTCCTGCAACTCGAATTATTTTGGGGATACATACGTTATTACTGGGTACTGGTGGTCGTGGTTGTGGTGGTTCCGGTATTAGAACCATCACCGCC
>NZ_AEJZ01000150.1:0-41956 GCF_000208525.1 Escherichia sp. TW14182 | reverse complement strand
AAAAGTAGTTACTGAGAGTCTGGAGGATCTGCGTAAAACCCTTTACACAACGCAATGCCGTACCTGTGGAAAAGAGGCAGAGTTGCTCTTTACTGTCTGGTCATACAAAGTCATTTGCAGCGAGTGTAGTAAGGAGTTTGTGCTTTGGGACGAATGCCGTAGCTACGGTAACACTGTGCGCGAACATAAATTTTTGCGCGAGTTCCCGTGCCCTTATTGTCATCATCAGGTCAAAAAATCGCGCCTTGCCCGAACGACGCCAGTGCCGGTTCTCGTGGGGTATAAATGCTGCGGTAAAGCTCAGTCCGAGGTGCCGCCTGTGGAGGCCGATCTCAAGCTCATTGCCGCAATTGACGCAGGCAAATATCTTGCTGAGGGGTTCATCCCGGATTTCGATCTACCAGATGGAGTGAATCTGGCACAGCCCAAGCGTCATGGCCTGACTAACATAAAGCATTTTTATACTGCCAGAAATCTGGCGGCGATGAGCCAGTTGTGGAAAGCGATTCATCGCGTTGAAGATACCAATATTGCCGCATTTCTCGGCTTTGTTTTCACTTCGCTCTATCAGCGTGTGACCCGGCTTTCTGAGTACCGTTTTTGGGGCGGCAGCGGTAATACGGCAAATTTTAATGTCCCGTATATTTTCAATGAAGCGAATATCTTTTTGACCTTCGAACGCAAGGCCAGATCAATTATTGATCACCTTGAAACCACGGCTAAAGCCTACGTTGGTCGTTGTCAGGTTAAAACGGGTTCTGCGACCGATCTTTCGTTTCTGCCGGATAATAGTGTTGATCTGATTTTCACCGATCCGCCGTTTGGAGCCAACATTAACTATAGCGAAATGAATATGTTGTGGGAGTCCTGGTTAATGTCCTATACGGATGCCACGGATGAAGCCATAGTTAATCGCGTACAAAAAAAGGATGCCAACAGATATCAGGAATTAATGACGCAGAGTCTGGCTGAAAGTTATCGTGTGCTAAGACCAGGACACTGGATGGTGTTGGTATTTATGAACTCTTCGGAGGACATCTGGAATCGTCTGCGTAATGCAGTGCTGGATGCTGGTTTTACCATTGAAAGGATCGATATTTTCGACAAGCAGCATGGTACGTTTAAGCAATTTGTTAGCGATAACACCGCAGGTGCTGATCTCATGCTGCATTGTCGTAAAGTTGAAAATGGCAACAAGCAGGAAGTGTCAACGGCGGAGGCGAAAACCATTTCAGTTAAGGAATTCCTGAGCCAGCGAAATGGTACGATCCCCGTGCTTCCTTATCTGCACGTTAAACGTGAGGCTGATATTGATTATCGCACTCTCTACAGCGAATATCTGGCTGAAAGTCTTTTACTGCATGGGAAAATGTTGGACTTCGCGACCTTCAGGTCTCAGGCAATTGCTCTTTTGGAAGGTAATAAGGATCCGTTGTAATGGCATACTTACAAGCATTTACTGATACTGAAAAGGTATTTGCTAAACGGTGGTTGGCAACTCAGGTTGCCGCCATGATGGGCAGAAAGCTGGAGGAAGGTGACTGGAGTCGCGTTTACTGCCTGGCAAAAAATATTCCTGATGGTGGCTGGAGCAATTTACATATTGATGTCAATTATCAGGGATTGGGGCTGGAGATGAAACTCTTGCGCATAGCAGGCCTGCGTGACAGACCGATCAAGTCAGTCTGCGGCACTACGCTTATGCACCCGGCTGCAACGCGTTCGATCCGTATTGATGATACCACTCGTGATGCTAACGACGTGATGCATGACGTCTTCCAGCAATACGCAGAGCTTATAGAACGTCGAACGCAAACGGTAAGAGATGCCGCACCTCATAAGACCCCTGATATGCGTACAGGCTGGCTACTATGGGAGGATAGTCTGACGGAATTCCTCTATTTTGAAGAGCGGATGATCCCGCCAAATCCGGAGCAGTACACAGCAGTATGGAATGTTACTCCAGCTAAAGGGGCACGTAAGGCCAGCAAAAGTTTGTGGATATATGACCGGGATACAAAGCAGAAACGCTATTCCGTGACGACGAGTGCGGGTATCAAGATCCAGCCATATTTTGACGTGCCGCTGCCGTCAGACGAGAATCTTTGCTATTTTCGTGTGCAGAGTGAACCGGTGAATGAAGAGATCGTCCGCATGTGGGTTTCTGCCTCCACCGCTCAGGCACTAAAAAGCCGTCTGGGTTCGCTCGACACTGCCACCATGAATGAAGCAATTTTCCGTGCCATTGAACAGAGTGAGAACAACACTCAGGCGCCGGAAGTTGATGAAGGACTGGCGGTTTCTATAGATATCAGTAAACAAGCGCACGTTCAGCTTGCGGAAGCCTGGGAGACCGTGAGCGATGAGCATCGCGCGCAGCTTCTTCTGAAAGCGTTATCCTGACGCGGCTTGTATAGACTGGGGAATAAATCACTACGCCTTGTGGAATGAATGAACACAGGGCGTAGATAAGTCAATATCAGTAACATCCCGCCTAAACAATTAACCCTTTCTTTTCATCTGATTGTTTATTGACCCTTCAGGGGCGCGCATATTGCGTACCGCTTGCGAACCCGTCAGCCTTTCGAATATTATCTTATCTTTATAATAATCATTCTCGTTTACGTTATCATTCACTTTACATCAGAGATATACCAATGGCGCGTTACAAAACTGCTCAGCCAAAACACTCGCTGCGTAAAATCGCAGTTGTAGTAGCCACAGCGGTTAGCGGCATGTCTGTTTATGCACAGGCAGCGGTTGAACCGAAAGAAGACACTATCACCGTTACCGCTGCACCTGCGCCGCAAGAAAGCGCATGGGGGCCGGCTGCAACTATTGCGGCGCGACAGTCCGCTACCGGCACCAAAACAGATACGCCGATTCAAAAAGTGCCACAGTCTATTTCTGTTGTGACCGCCGAAGAGATGGCGCTGCATCAGCCTAAGTCAGTAAAAGAGGCGCTCAGCTACACGCCAGGTGTCTCTGTTGGTACGCGTGGCGCATCCAACACCTATGACCACCTGATCATTCGCGGTTTTGCGGCAGAAGGCCAAAGCCAGAATAACTATCTGAATGGCCTGAAGTTGCAGGGCAACTTCTATAACGATGCGGTCATTGACCCGTATATGCTGGAACGCGCTGAAATTATGCGTGGCCCGGTTTCCGTGCTTTACGGTAAAAGCAGTCCTGGCGGCCTGTTGAACATGGTCAGCAAGCGTCCGACTACCGAACCGCTGAAAGAAGTTCAATTTAAAGCCGGTACTGACAGCCTGTTCCAGACTGGTTTTGACTTTAGCGATGCACTGGATGATGACGGCGTTTACTTTTATCGCCTGACCGGTCTTGCGCGTTCTGCCAATGCTCAGCAGAAAGGGTCAGAAGAGCAGCGTTATGCTATTGCACCGGCGTTCACCTGGCGTCCGGACGATAAAACCAATTTCACCTTCCTTTCTTACTTCCAGAACGAGCCGGAAACCGGTTATTACGGCTGGTTGCCGAAAGAGGGAACCGTTGAGCCGCTGCCGAATGGTAAGCGTCTGCCGACGGACTTTAACGAAGGGGCGAAGAACAACACCTATTCTCGTAATGAGAAGATGGTGGGCTACAGCTTCGACCACGAATTTAACGATACCTTTACTGTGCGTCAGAACCTGCGCTTTGCGGAAAACAAAACCTCGCAAAACAGCGTTTATGGTTACGGTGTCTGCTCCGATCCGGCGAATGCTTACAGCCAACAATGTGCGGCATTAGCGCCAGCGGACAAAGGCCATTATCTGGCGCGTAAATATGTCGTTGATGATGA
Source organism: Escherichia sp. TW14182 (assembly GCF_000208525.1). Classification (NCBI taxonomy): domain Bacteria; kingdom Pseudomonadati; phylum Pseudomonadota; class Gammaproteobacteria; order Enterobacterales; family Enterobacteriaceae; genus Escherichia; species Escherichia sp. TW14182. The sequence goes on along the minus strand of NZ_AEJZ01000150.1, from coordinate 38,151 downwards.
GAAGCTGCAAAACTTCTCTGTTGATACCCAGCTGCAGAGCAAATTTGCCACTGGCGATATTGACCACACCCTGCTGACGGGTGTTGATTTCATGCGTATGCGTAACGACATCAACGCCTGGTTTGGTTACGACGACTCCGTACCGCTGCTCGATCTGTACAATCCGGTGAATACCGATTTCGATTTCAATGCGAAAGATCCGGCAAACTCCGGCCCTTACCGCATTCTGAATAAGCAGAAGCAAACGGGTATTTACGTTCAGGATCAGGCGCAGTGGGATAAAGTTCTGGTCACCCTGGGCGGTCGTTATGACTGGGCGGATCAAGAATCTCTTAACCGCGTTGCCGGGACGACCGATAAACGTGATGACAAACAGTTTACCTGGCGTGGTGGTGTTAACTACCTGTTTGATAATGGCGTAACACCTTACTTCAGTTATAGCGAATCGTTTGAACCTTCTTCCCAGGTCGGAAAGGATGGTAATATTTTCGCACCGTCTAAAGGTAAGCAGTACGAAGTCGGCGTGAAATATGTACCGGAAGATCGCCCAATTGTGGTGACGGGTGCACTGTATAATCTCACCAAAACCAATAACCTGATGGCGGACCCTGAGGGTTCCTTCTTCTCGGTTGAAGGTGGCGAGATCCGCGCACGTGGCGTAGAAATCGAAGCAAAAGCGGCATTGTCGGCGAGTGTTAACGTGGTGGGTTCTTATACCTACACCGATGCGGAATACACCACCGATACTACCTACAAAGGCAATACGCCTGCGCAGGTGCCAAAACACATGGCTTCTCTGTGGGCTGACTACACCTTCTTTGACGGCCCACTTTCAGGTCTGACACTGGGCACCGGTGGTCGTTATACAGGCTCCAGCTATGGTGATCCGGCTAACTCCTTTAAAGTGGGAAGTTATACGGTCGTGGATGCGTTAGTGCGTTATGATCTGGCGCGAGTCGGTATGGCTGGCTCCAACGTGGCGCTGCATGTTAACAACCTGTTCGATCGTGAATACGTCGCCAGCTGCTTTAACACTTATGGCTGCTTCTGGGGCGCAGAACGTCAGGTCGTTGCAACCGCAACCTTCCGTTTCTAATTTCTCTTTTGGGGCACGGATTTCCGTGCCCGTTTCACAAGTTGGCTGTTATGCAGGAATACACGAATCATTCCGATACCACTTTTGCACTGCGTAATATCTCCTTTCGTGTGCCTGGGCGCACGCTTTTGCATCCGCTGTCGTTAACCTTTCCTGCCGGGAAAGTGACCGGTCTGATTGGTCACAACGGTTCCGGTAAATCCACGTTACTGAAAATGCTCGGTCGTCATCAGCCGCCGTCGGAAGGTGAAATTCTTCTTGATGCCCAGCCGCTGGAAAGCTGGAGCAGCAAAGCGTTCGCCCGCAAAGTGGCTTATTTGCCGCAGCAGCTTCCTCCGGCAGAAGGGATGACGGTGCGTGAACTGGTGGCGATTGGTCGTTACCCGTGGCATGGCGCGCTGGGGCGCTTTGGCGCGGCAGATCGCGAAAAGGTCGAGGAAGCTATCTCGCTGGTTGGCTTAAAACCGCTGGCGCAGCGGCTGGTCGATAGTCTCTCTGGCGGCGAGCGTCAGCGGGCATGGATCGCCATGCTGGTGGCGCAGGATAGCCGCTGTCTGTTGCTGGACGAACCGACCTCGGCGCTGGATATCGCCCACCAGGTTGATGTGCTGGCGCTGGTGCACCGTTTAAGTCAGGAGCGTGGCCTGACGGTCATTGCCGTGCTGCACGATATCAATATGGCTGCGCGTTACTGTGATTATCTGGTCGCCCTGCGCGGCGGTGAAATGATTGCTCAGGGAACGCCTGCGGAAATTATGCGCGGCGAAACCCTCGAAATGATTTATGGCATCCCGATGGGTATTTTGCCGCATCCGGCGGGTGCTGCACCTGTGAGTTTTGTTTATTGATGAGCGGCTTATCTCTTATTTCGCGCCGCCGACTGTTAACGGCGATGGCGCTTTCTCCGTTGTTATGGCAGATGAATACCGCCCACGCGGCGGCTATTGATCCCAATCGTATTGTGGCGCTGGAGTGGTTGCCGGTGGAATTACTGCTGGCGCTCGGCATCGTGCCTTACGGCGTGGCGGATACCATCAATTATCGACTGTGGGTCAGCGAACCGCCATTGCCGGAGTCGGTGATTGATGTTGGTTTGCGTACAGAACCTAACCTCGAACTGCTGACCGAAATGAAACCATCGTTTATGGTCTGGTCGGCGGGATATGGCCCTTCACCAGAAATGCTGGCACGTATTGCGCCGGGACGCGGATTTAACTTCAGCGACGGCAAACAGCCATTGGCGATGGCGCGTAAATCGCTGACGGAAATGGCAGATTTACTTAACCTGCAAAGCGCAGCGGAAACGCATTTAGCGCAATATGAAGACTTTATCCGCAGCATGAAACCCCGCTTTGTAAAGCGAGGATCGCGTCCGTTACTGCTGACGACGCTTATCGATTCGCGCCATATGTTGGTCTTCGGTCCAAACAGCTTATTCCAGGAAATTCTTGATGAGTACGGCATCCCAAATGCCTGGCAAGGGGAAACCAACTTTTGGGGCAGTACCGCCGTCAGTATCGATCGTCTGGCAGCCTATAAAGACGTTGATGTGCTCTGTTTTGATCACGACAACAGCAAAGACATGGACGCGTTAATGGCGACGCCGCTGTGGCAGGCAATGCCGTTTGTCCGTGCCGGACGCTTTCAGCGCGTACCCGCCGTCTGGTTCTATGGTGCGACGCTCTCGGCAATGCATTTTGTGCGTATTCTGGATAACGCCATCGGAGGTCAAGCGTGAGTAAACGAATTGCGCTTTTCCCGGCGTTATTACTGGCGCTGCTGGTGATTGCCGCTGCGGCGTTGACCTGGATGAACTTCTCGCAGGCGCTGCCGCGTAGTCAGTGGGCGCAGGCTGCCTGGTCGCCGGATATCGATGTCATTGAACAGATGATTTTTCACTACAGCTTGCTGCCGCGTCTGGTTATTTCGCTGTTGGTTGGCGCAGGTCTGGGGCTGGTGGGCGTGCTGTTTCAGCAAGTGTTGCGTAACCCTTTGGCAGAACCGACCACGCTGGGCGTCGCAACGGGCGCGCAACTGGGAATTACCGTCACCACGCTCTGGGCGATCCCCGGCGCGATGGCGAGCCAGTTTGCCGCGTTGGCAGGGGCTTGTGTCGTTGGCTTAATTGTCTTTGGCGTCGCGTGGGGCAAGCGCCTTTCGCCGGTAACGCTGATCCTCGCGGGTCTGGTGGTGAGCCTTTATTGCGGGGCAATCAATCAGTTACTGGTTATCTTCCATCACGACCAGCTACAAAGCATGTTCCTGTGGAGTACAGGAACGCTGACGCAAACCGACTGGGGCGGCGTTGAGCGTTTATGGCCGCAGTTGCTGGGTGGCGTGATGCTGACGTTACTGCTACTTCGTCCGTTAACCCTGATGGGGCTTGATGATGGCGTGGCGCGCAATCTCGGGCTGGCCTTGTCGCTCGCGCGTCTGGCGGCGCTGTCGCTGGCGATTGTCATCAGTGCTCTGCTGGTGAACGCGGTAGGGATTATCGGCTTTATCGGGTTGTTCGCACCACTGCTGGCGAAAATGCTGGGGGCGCGGCGTTTGCTGCCACGGTTGATGCTGGCGTCGCTGATTGGTGCGCTGATCCTCTGGCTTTCCGATCAAATCATCCTCTGGCTGACTCGCGTGTGGATGGAGGTTTCCACCGGTTCGGTCACTGCGCTCATCGGTGCGCCGCTGCTGTTGTGGCTGCTGCCGCGTTTACGCAGCATTAGCGCGCCAGATATGAAGGTGAACGATCGTGTCGCGACTGAACGCCAACATGTGCTGGCGTTTGCCCTCGCTGGCGGCGTGCTGCTGTTGATTGCTGTGGTTGTGGCGTTGTCGTTTGGTCGTGATGCGCACGGCTGGACGTGGGCGAGCGGGGCGCTGCTTGATGATTTAATGCCCTGGCGCTGGCCACGAATTATGGCAGCACTGTTTGCGGGCGTCATGCTGGCGGTGGCGGGCTGCATTATTCAGCGGTTGACCGGAAACCCGATGGCAAGCCCGGAAGTGCTGGGGATTAGCTCCGGTGCGGCGTTTGGCGTAGTGTTGATGCTGTTTCTGGTGCCGGGCAACGCCTTTGGCTGGCTGTTGCCTGCGGGAAGTCTTGGCGCGGCGGTGACCTTGTTAATCATTATGATCGCCGCCGGTCGAGGTGGATTTTCCCCACACCGGATGCTGCTTGCGGGGATGGCGTTAAGCACCGCGTTCACCATGCTTTTGATGATGTTGCAGGCGAGTGGTGACCCGCGAATGGCGCAAGTGCTGACCTGGATTTCCGGTTCGACCTACAACGCGACCGATGCACAGGTCTGGCGCACCGGAATTGTGATGGTGATTTTGCTGGCGATTACCCCGCTGTGCCGCCGCTGGCTGACCATTTTGCCGCTGGGTGGCGATACCGCACGAGCTGTGGGAATGGCGCTGACGCCGACGCGAATTGCGTTGCTGCTGTTAGCGGCTTGCCTGACGGCGACCGCGACGATGACTATTGGACCGTTGAGTTTTGTTGGTCTGATGGCACCACATATTGCGCGGATGATGGGCTTTCGACGGACGATGCCGCACATTGTGATTTCGGCGTTGGTGGGAGGTTTATTGCTGGTATTCGCTGACTGGTGTGGGCGGATGGTGCTGTTTCCGTTCCAGATCCCAGCGGGGTTGCTATCGACGTTTATTGGCGCGCCGTACTTTATCTATTTGTTGAGAAAGCAGAGCCGTTAATTGAATGCCTCGCCCGGTGGGCGAGGCAAAATCATCACAACTTCGCAAACACCCGACGCGCAGCATCGATGGTGTTATTGATATCTTCCATGCTGTGCGCCACAGACATAAAACCCGCTTCAAACGCTGACGGTGCCAGATATACACCTTCATCCAGCATCATATGGAAGAAACGCTTAAAGCGTTCCACGTCACAGGCCATCACGTCCTGGTAGCACGTCACGGACTCGGCGTCGGTAAAGAAAATACCGAACATGCCGCCAACATGGTTAACGACCAGCGGAATTCCCGCTTCTTCTGCCGCTTCCAGCAGACCTTCTGCCAGACGCGTGGTTAACTCATTCAGCGTTTCGTGAATGCCCGGCTGCGCGACTTCATTCAGACAGGCGAAACCTGCTGCCATCGCAATTGGGTTACCGGAAAGCGTACCAGCCTGATAGACCGGGCCGGTCGGAGCCAGTGCATCCATTACATCACGACGACCGCCGAATGCGCCTACTGGCATCCCACCGCCGATGATTTTGCCCAGGCAGGTAAGATCCGGCACCACGCCGTAATAATCCTGTGCGCCTGCCAGCGCCACGCGGAAACCGGTCATAACTTCATCGATGATCAGCAACGCGCCAAACTCGTCACACAGTGCGCGCAGACCCGGCAGGAACTCTGGCAGCGGAGGAACACAGTTCATGTTGCCTGCCACTGGCTCGACGATAATGCAGGCAATCTCTTGCGGATACTGTTCAAACGCGGCGCGTACAGACGCCAGATCGTTATAGGTACAGGTTAAGGTATGTTTGGCGAAATCTGCCGGAACGCCCGGAGAGTTTGGCTGACCTAACGTGAGCGCGCCAGAACCGGCTTTCACCAGCAGGCAGTCAGCGTGGCCGTGGTAACAACCTTCGAATTTAATGATTTTGTCGCGACCGGTAAAACCACGCGCCAGGCGGATGGCGCTCATCGTTGCTTCGGTGCCAGAGTTCACCATGCGCACCATATCCATCGTCGGCACGAGTTCGGTCACCAGCTCCGCCATTTTTACTTCCATTTCGGTCGGCGCACCAAAGCTCAGACCACGTTCAGCGGCTTCAATCACTGCATTGCGGATCGCCGGATGATTATGACCCAGCACCATCGGCCCCCAGGAACCGACATAATCGATATAGGCTTTGCCATCAACGTCGTACAGATAAGCGCCGTCCGCTTTTTCGATAAACAGTGGAGTACCGCCCACGCCGGTAAAGGCGCGAACAGGAGAGTTCACACCGCCAGGGATCAGCTCGCGCGCTGCGCTGTATAGGTTTTCAGACTTACTCATGGAGGGTTCCTGATTCGTAGAAAAAGTGAATGGCTGCTATTCTATGTTATTCATAACAAGTTAAATACTCGTCAAACATCAGGTTGCTTATACTGCTGCAACCTGGATTTCTAAGAGTATAAAAGTTTTGGGTATTTGAAACATTACGCTTTGCAAAGGATTTTCATGGAACGAGCGAGTAAAATGCCGTCATCTTATTTGTATGACCAATATGTGATCATTGGATGAAAACTGAAACTCCTTCTTATGAAATACCGCAGGCCGCGCGTCTGCGACGCAGACAACTGATTCGCCAACTTCTTGAGCGCGACAAAACACCATTAGCCATTTTGTTTATGGCGGCGGTCGTCGGCACCCTTGTCGGGCTGGCTGCAGTTGCTTTTGACAAAGGCGTCGCCTGGTTGCAAAACCAACGTATGGGTGCGCTGGTACATACTGCTGATAATTACCCACTTCTGTTAACCGTCGCTTTTCTTTGTTCGGCGGTGCTGGCAATGTTCGGCTACTTTCTGGTGCGTAAATACGCGCCAGAAGCAGGTGGTTCAGGGATTCCGGAAATTGAAGGGGCGCTGGAAGATCAACGTCCCGTTCGCTGGTGGCGTGTTTTGCCGGTGAAATTCTTTGGCGGGTTGGGGACACTCGGTGGTGGTATGGTTCTGGGGCGTGAAGGACCAACCGTGCAGATCGGCGGTAACATTGGCCGTATGGTGCTTGATATTTTCCGCATGAAAGGCGATGAAGCTCGCCACACGTTGCTGGCAACCGGTGCAGCGGCGGGGCTGGCGGCAGCCTTTAACGCGCCGCTCGCGGGTATTCTATTTATTATCGAAGAGATGCGTCCGCAGTTTCGCTATACGTTAATTTCGATTAAAGCGGTATTTATTGGCGTCATTATGTCGACCATTATGTATCGGATTTTTAATCATGAAGTTGCGCTGATTGACGTCGGTAAACTTTCTGACGCGCCGCTCAATACCCTGTGGCTTTATCTGATCCTCGGCATTATTTTTGGTATCTTCGGCCCTGTTTTTAATAAATGGGTTCTGGGGATGCAGGATTTGCTGCACCGTGTGCACGGTGGCAATATCACTAAATGGGTGTTGATGGGCGGTGCGATTGGCGGTCTGTGCGGGTTGTTGGGTTTCGTTGCACCAGAAACTTCGGGCGGCGGTTTTAACCTGATTCCTATCGCTACGGCGGGGAATTTCAGCATGGGAATGCTGATATTTATTTTTGTCGCGCGAGTGATCACTACGCTGCTCTGCTTCTCTTCTGGCGCGCCGGGCGGTATTTTCGCTCCGATGCTGGCGCTCGGTACGGTTTTGGGAACGGCATTTGGCATGGCTGCCACGGAGATATTTCCGCAATACCACCTTGAAGCAGGGACATTTGCTATAGCTGGAATGGGGGCGTTACTGGCGGCCTCTGTTCGTGCGCCGTTGACCGGGATCATCCTGGTGCTTGAGATGACAGATAACTATCAGCTCATTTTGCCAATGATTATTACCGGTCTTGGCGCAACACTATTAGCACAATTTACTGGTGGAAAACCGTTATACTCGGCGATTCTTGCCCGCACGCTGGCAAAACAGGAAGCGGAGCAGCTGGCGAGAAGCAAGGCCGTGGCTGCCAGCGAGAATACTTGAACGAAATACCAGGGTATTAGATAATGGCAGTTATTATTGGGTTAGAATTTGCCCAATTGCCGATGTCGTTTGGAGCAAAATATGAGTGATGACGTAGCACTGCCGCTGGAGTTTACCGACGCAGCAGCCAACAAAGTTAAAAGCCTGATCGCTGACGAAGATAACCCGAATCTGAAATTACGCGTGTATATCACCGGTGGCGGTTGCAGCGGCTTCCAGTATGGTTTCACCTTTGATGATCAGGTGAACGAAGGCGATATGACCATCGAAAAACAGGGCGTTGGCCTGGTGGTTGATCCGATGAGCCTGCAATATCTGGTCGGCGGTTCCGTTGATTATACCGAAGGTCTGGAAGGTTCACGCTTCATCGTAACCAACCCGAATGCGAAAAGCACCTGCGGTTGCGGTTCTTCCTTCAGCATCTAATCTGCTGTTAATGTGCCGGATAAACTATCCGGCACACCTTCTCTCTTCAACGCCCATTCTCATCCAGCGCAAACGTCGGCAATTTCAGATGCCACCGAATAGCCGCCAGCCGTATCAATAGCGTTACAACCATTCCCATCATACTGGCTGTTTCCAGCGGTACGGAGAAGGTGTAATGAGCTGTAGCGTGGACAATACCGCCGATAATACAGGCCGTCGCGTAGATTTCTGTGCGTAATATCATCGGAACTTCGCGCGCCAGTACATCGCGGATGATCCCGCCGCCAACGCCGGTGATCACACCCATACAAACCGCGATTAACGGACCCGCTTCCGCATTAAAGGCTTTGTTGACACCAATGCCAACAAACACTGCCAGACCAACAGCATCCAGCACCGGCAGCATCCATTTGGGTAAGCGCCTTGGCTGGCGTACCAGAACGATAGTCAGCATACTGGTCACCATCGCGACGACCAGATCGGTGGGATCTTTCACCCAAAATACCGGACCGTGATCCAGCGCCATGTCGCGAATTGTCCCGCCACCTACTGCGGTAACCACGCCCAGAACCAGGACGCCAAAAGGGTCCATACGCAATTTTCCGGCCAGCAAAACGCCGGAGATGGCAAATACCGCTGTACCGACTATATCCAGCCAATAGACGAGCATTTTTCAATCCCCACTGAGCACCTGAAAGGTCAGGCGCTAATCCACTTGTGAAAGCGCATTACAGAGTTGTTGTGCAGCGAGGATAATACGTGGGCTTGCGCGTTCAAACCAGTCACTTGTGAGAGGAATAACGGGAATTTTGAGTTGTTCGCCCCAGTATTGCTTTATTTTAGGAATTTTATCCGCTCCGCCAGTGATGACAATGGCCTGCGGTGCGCGTGCTAATACTTGTTCACGGCTAACCTGCGGCCAGGGAACTCGACTGTCTTTAAAGATGTTTTCTCCGCCGCAAACTTCCAGTATCTGGTTCTGAATCGACTCTTTTCCGCTGGTGAATGGCGGATTAATGCCGAATTGTAAGAAAACACGTTTTTTCGGTTTATCAGCATATTGCGCTTTCAGTTGCGCATACTGTTCCAGTAAGGTTTGCGCGGCTTTTCCGGCCTTGTCAGGTTGCGGACTCCAGGGAGCCAGTTGACGTAACGCATCGGCAATTTGTTCAATGCTTGTCGCATCGACCCACATGACTTTTATTCCCAGCGAAGCAAGTTGGTCAACCTGCCGCTCGGCGTTCCCTCCGCGCCAGGCAACCACCAAATCGGGTTTCAGCGCCACGATGCGTTCCAGATTCATCCCTTGCCAGGTGGAAACCTGCTCAATATTCTGCGCTTCTGGCGGATAGTCGGAATAACTGCTGACCCCTACCGGCGTGATCCCGGCGGCAAAGGCAAGTTCAGTGTTGGCGGGAGAAAGTGTGATAACGCGCGGCGCGGCGTTGAGCCACAGCGGTGCGAGAAAAGACAGGGCGACCAGCGCCCTGAACAGTGACTTAGCCATGCGCCAGTTTCTGCACCAGTGACTCAACCATCAGGCTGGACTGTTTGGCTGCAACGGCCAGAAATTCGTCGAAGCTGAGATGAGACTGTTGATCGGCCACGTCGGAGATGGCGCGTACCACCACAAACGGTACATTAAAATTGTGGCAGACATGAGCGATAGCTGTCGCTTCCATCTCTACCGCAATGGCCTGCGGGAAATTGTGGCGGATTTTCGCCAGACCAACAGAGCCGTTGATGAACGCGTCGCCGCTGACAATCAGGCCTCGTACAGCGTTAAGATTCAGTTCGGCAATGCAGGACTCGGCGGCAGCGATCAGTTTATCATCAGCTTTGAAGCCTGCCGGACAGCCAGGTAACTGACCATATTCATAACCAAATGCCGTGACATCCGCGTCGTGATAACGTGCTTCGTCAGAGACAACGATATCGCCCACTTTCAGCGTTGGCGCCAGGCCCCCTGCAGAACCGGTGTTAATAATCACATCTGGTTTGCAGTGTTCCAGCAGCAGAGTTGCACCCAGCGCCGCAGCGACTTTACCGATGCCCGATTTCAGAAGCGCAACCTCGGTTCCGTTCAGTTGACCTGTGTAGATTTCACAGCCACCCAGACGGAGAGTTTGACGGTTTTCGATTTTGTCACGCAGTAGCGTAACTTCTTCTTCCATTGCACCAATGATGCCGATTTTCATAGATTTACTCGCGATAAGCCTGATTTGAGGGCATAGTTTATCATGCGCTTAAGAGGAAGCGTATTTCTCACGCGGGAGAGGACATGGCACAGATTGATTTCCGAAACAAAATAAACTGGCATCGTCGTTATCGTTCACCGCAGGGCGTTAAAACCGAACATGAGATCTTGCGGATCTTTGAAAGCGATCGCGGGCGTATTATTAACTCTCCGGCGATTCGTCGTCTGCAACAAAAGACCCAGGTTTTTCCACTTGAGCGCAATGCCGCCGTACGCACGCGTCTTACCCATTCAATGGAAGTTCAGCAGGTGGGACGCTATATCGCCAAAGAGATTTTAAGTCGTCTGAAAGAACTTAAATTGCTGGAGGAGTACGGCCTGGATGAACTGACCGGGCCGTTTGAAAGCATTGTCGAGATGTCATGCCTGATGCACGATATCGGTAATCCACCGTTTGGTCATTTTGGTGAAGCGGCTATAAATGACTGGTTTCGCCAGCGTTTGTACCCAGCGGATGCCGAAAGTCAGCCGTTGACCGACGATCGCTGTAGCGTGACAGCGTTGCGATTGCGGGAAGGGGAGGAACAACTTAACGAGCTGCGGCGCAAAATTCGTCAGGACTTATGTCATTTTGAAGGCAATGCACAAGGTATTCGTCTGGTGCATACATTGATGCGGATGAATCTCACCTGGGCGCAGGTTGGCGGTATTTTAAAATATACTCGTCCGGCGTGGTGGCGTGGTGAAACGCCTGAGACTCACCACTATTTAATGAAAAAACCGGGCTATTATCTTTCTGAAGAAGCCTATATTGCCCGTTTGCGTAAAGAACTTAATTTGGCGCTTTACAGTCGTTTTCCATTAACGTGGATTATGGAAGCAGCTGACGATATCTCTTATTGTGTGGCTGATCTTGAAGATGCGGTAGAGAAAAGAATATTTACCGTTGAGCAGCTTTATCATCATTTGCATGATGCGTGGGGTCAGCATGAGAAAGGTTCTCTGTTTGCACAAGTGGTAGAAAATGCCTGGGAAAAATCGCGCTCAAATAGTTTAAGCCGCAGTACGGAAGATCAGTTTTTTATGTATTTACGGGTGAACACCCTCAATAAGCTGGTGCCCTATGCGGCACAACGATTTATTGATAATTTGCCGACGATTTTTGCCGGAACGTTTAATCATGCCCTGTTAGAAGATGCCAGTGAATGTAGTGAACTTTTAACATTATATAAAAATGTCGCCGTAAAACATGTGTTTAGCCATCCAGATGTCGAGCAGCTTGAGTTGCAGGGGTATCGGGTGATTAGCGGGTTATTAGAGATTTATCGTCCTTTATTAAGCATGTCATTATCAGACTTTACTGAACTGGTAGAAAAAGAGCGAGTAAAACGTTTCCCCATTGAATCACGCTTATTCCACAAGCTCTCAACGCGCCATCGGCTGGCCTATGTCGAGGCTGTCAGTAAATTACCGTCAGATTCTCCTGAGTTCCCGTTATGGGAATATTATTATCGTTGTCGGCTGTTACAGGATTATATCAGCGGCATGACGGACCTTTATGCGTGGGATGAATATCGGCGGCTGATGGCGGTAGAACAATAACCAGGCTTTTGTAAAGACGGACAATAAATTTTTACTTTTTGCAGAAACTTTAGTTCGGAACTTCGCGCTATAAAACGAATCTGAAGAACACAGCAATTTTGCGTTATCTGTTAATCGAGACTGAAATACATGAAAAAAACCACATTAGCACTGAGTGCATTGGCTCTGAGTTTAGGTTTGGCGTTATCTCCGCTCTCTGCGACGGCGGCTGAGACATCTTCAGCAACGACAGCACAGCAGATGCCAAGCCTTGCACCGATGCTCGAAAAGGTGATGCCTTCGGTGGTCAGTATTAACGTAGAAGGTAGCACAACCGTCAATACGCCGCGTATGCCGCGTAATTTCCAGCAGTTCTTCGGCGATGATTCTCCGTTCTGCCAGGACGGTTCTCCGTTCCAGAGCTCTCCGTTCTGCCAGGGGGGCCAGGGCGGCAATGGCGGCGGCCAGCAACAAAAATTCATGGCGCTGGGTTCCGGCGTTATTATTGATGCCGATAAAGGCTATGTCGTCACCAACAACCACGTTGTTGATAACGCGACGGTAATTAAAGTCCAACTTAGCGATGGCCGTAAGTTCGACGCGAAGATGGTTGGCAAAGATCCGCGCTCTGATATCGCGCTGATCCAGATCCAGAACCCGAAAAACCTGACTGCAATTAAGATGGCGGATTCCGACGCGCTGCGCGTGGGTGATTACACCGTCGCTATCGGTAACCCGTTTGGTCTGGGCGAGACGGTAACTTCCGGTATCGTCTCTGCGTTGGGACGTAGCGGCCTGAATGCCGAAAACTACGAAAACTTCATCCAGACCGATGCGGCAATCAACCGTGGTAACTCCGGTGGTGCGCTGGTTAACCTGAACGGCGAACTGATTGGTATCAACACCGCAATCCTCGCACCGGACGGCGGCAACATCGGCATCGGTTTTGCTATCCCGAGCAACATGGTGAAAAACCTGACTTCGCAGATGGTGGAATACGGCCAGGTGAAACGCGGCGAGCTGGGTATTATGGGAACCGAACTGAACTCCGAACTGGCGAAAGCGATGAAAGTTGACGCCCAGCGCGGTGCATTTGTAAGTCAGGTTCTGCCGAATTCTTCTGCCGCGAAAGCAGGTATTAAAGCGGGTGATGTGATCACCTCACTGAACGGTAAGCCAATCAGCAGCTTTGCCGCGCTGCGTGCCCAGGTAGGCACCATGCCGGTGGGCAGCAAACTGACTCTGGGCTTACTGCGCGACGGTAAGCAGGTTAACGTGAACCTGGAACTGCAGCAGAGCAGCCAGAATCAGGTTGACTCCAGCTCCATCTTCAACGGTATTGAAGGCGCTGAGATGAGCAACAAAGGCAAAGATCAGGGCGTCGTCGTGAACAACGTGAAAACGGGCACTCCGGCTGCACAGATTGGCCTGAAAAAAGGTGATGTGATTATTGGCGCGAACCAGCAGGCAGTGAAAAACATCGCTGAACTGCGTAAAGTTCTCGACAGCAAACCATCCGTGCTGGCACTGAACATTCAGCGCGGCGACAGCACCATCTACCTGTTAATGCAGTAATCTTCCTCAACCCCTTCCCGTTCAGGGAAGGGGGTCTTCATGCAATCTGTGAACTTCCCCACAACTCCATATATATCTTCGTTCCTTTGGGCATTTGCACAATGCCGTGCGTTCCGTACTTCCTTATGCTAAGCCGTGCACAATGGAGGGCTTATGGCTGGCTGGCATCTTGATACCAAAATGGCGCAGGATATCGTGGCGCGCACCATGCGCATTATCGATACCAATATCAATGTAATGGATGCTCGCGGGCGCATTATCGGCAGCGGCGATCGTGAACGTATTGGTGAATTGCACGAAGGTGCATTGCTGGTACTCTCGCAGGGGCGAGTTGTCGATATCGATGACGCGGTAGCACGTCATCTGCACGGTGTGCGGCAAGGGATTAATCTACCGTTACGGCTGGAAGGTGAGATTGTCGGCGTAATTGGCCTGACTGGTGAACCAGAGAATCTGCGCAAATATGGCGAACTGGTCTGCATGACGGCTGAAATGATGCTGGAACAGTCGCGGTTGATGCACCTGTTGGCGCAGGATAGCCGTTTGCGGGAAGAACTGGTGATGAACCTGATTCAGGCCGAGGAGAATACACCCGCACTCACTGAATGGGCGCAACGGTTAGGGATAGATCTCAATCAACCGCGAGTGGTGGCTATTGTCGAGGTCGACAGCGGTCAGCTTGGCGTGGACAGCGCAATGGCAGAGTTACAGCAATTGCAAAACGCGCTGATTACGCCGGAGCGTAATAATCTGGTGGCGATTGTCTCGCTGACCGAAATGGTGGTGTTGAAACCGGCGTTGAATCCGTTTGGGCGCTGGGATGCAGAAGATCATTGTAAGCGAGTTGAGCAGCTCATTACTCGTATGAAAGAGTACGGTCAGCTGCGGTTTCGCGTTTCGCTGGGTAATTATTTTACTGGACCTGGCAGTATTGCCCGCTCTTACCGCACGGCGAAAACAACGATGGTAGTCGGTAAACAGCGAATGCCCGAAAATCGCTGCTATTTTTATCAGGATCTGATGCTACCAGTTTTACTGGATAGTTTGCGCGGCGACTGGCAAGCCAACGAACTGGCGCGACCGCTGGCGCGATTGAAAGCGATGGACAATAACGGATTGCTGCGGCGAACACTGGCGGCGTGGTTTCGCCACAATGTGCAACCGCTGGCAACGTCAAAGGCGCTGTTTATCCATCGAAATACGCTGGAGTATCGACTTAATCGTATATCAGAACTGACCGGCCTGGATTTGGGCAATTTTGATGACAGGTTGCTGCTGTATGTGGCGCTGCAACTGGATGAAGAGCGGTAGGTTCATAACAAAATTAAAGCCGGGTGATACTTTACCCGGCTCGCAGAATGACATCAGTTACTATTATTTGCGTGTCAGCTTTTCCAGATCCGCTTCAATCTCACTGATCTTATTGGTTACCACTGACTCCAGGTGACGCAAGTCATCGAGGATCTTACGCTTAAGATCAACTTCGCTACGGTCACGCTGGCAGATTTGATCAAGCTCATCAATGATATAACGAAGATTTGGGCTGATTTCCTGCACTTCTTTATAACCCTGACCCACACCATCGGCGACCACCGTTTTGCGCTGACGCGGATATTTAAACTTCACGCTCTTGGCGAAAAACTCACCTTTGTCTTTCTGAAAATAGATTTTCAGAATATCGTTGTTGGCTTCCTGCCGGAGGCTGTAACGATCAATTTCTTCAGGATTGGTAATACCCAGACTTTTCAGATTGTCGTACATAGCGTTACCTCAAAATGAGTCAGTAAATTGTGCTTATCTTAGCATTTGGCCTGGCCCGCCCGGCTCGACTGTGATCGCAGAAAGCCTTTTTCTTCCAGACTTCTATCATGGCGTAAAATTTAAAAAATTACCTGCTTTATTCTGGCGATATTCCAGAGGATGGATTAGCACATTTATCTTCGTTTTGCGAATTACATGACAGTCCAAAAAAGATGAAAAAGTATTTAAAAGAAGGGACAAGAATGAGTAGGGCGAATTAATCTGAGTCAGAAAGCACACGGGCAGCATCGTGCTGCCCGTTTGCATACTTTTAGTCGATGGTACGCAGCAGTTCGTTGATACCGACTTTACCGCGAGTTTTCGCGTCAACTTTCTTAACGATAACGGCACAATAAAGGCTGTATTTGCCATCTTTCGACGGCAGGTTGCCAGAAACAACCACAGAGCCTGCCGGAACGCGACCGTAGTGGATTTCGCCGGTTTCACGGTCGTAAATACGGGTGCTCTGACCGATGTATACGCCCATGGAAATAACGGAACCTTCTTCGACAATCACCCCTTCAACCACTTCAGAGCGCGCGCCGATGAAGCAGTTGTCTTCAATGATGGTCGGGTTAGCCTGCAGCGGCTCCAGCACGCCGCCAATGCCTACACCGCCAGACAGGTGCACGTTTTTACCAATCTGCGCACAGGAACCGACGGTCGCCCAGGTATCAACCATGGTGCCTTCATCAACATATGCGCCGATGTTGACGTAAGACGGCATCAGCACGGTGTTACGGGCAATAAACGCACCCTGACGTACCGCCGCTGGTGGTACAACACGGAAGCCTTCTTTCTGGAAACGTGCTTCGTCGTAGTTGGCGAATTTCATCGGCACTTTATCGAAGTAGCGGCTTTCTGCCCCTTCGATCACCTGATTATCATTAATACGGAAAGAGAGCAGCACCGCTTTTTTCAACCACTGATGCGTCACCCACTGACCGTCAATTTTTTCCGCAACACGCAGCGCGCCGGAGTCCAGCAGCGAGATCACCTGATTTACCGCTTCGCGGGTAACAGTGTCTGCATTGGCTGGCGTGATTTCGGCACGGCGTTCAAAAGCGGTTTCAATAATGTTCTGTAACTGCTGCATTGTTAAACTCTTTTCATATCAGTAAACACATCACCCTTTATCGTTTGGATTGAGGGCCTCTGTCAACCGCTGATGCACTTCCTGCTGCAACTCATTATTAAGCGCACGTCGGTCGGCGGTGGCGATTATGAATAAATCTTCTACTCGCTCACCAATGGTTGTAATTCGGGCGCCATGAAGCGAAATTCCCAGATCGGCAAAAATTTTCCCCACCCGTGCCAGCAGTCCTGGTTGGTCGAGGGCGATCAGTTCGAGGAATGATTTTCGGTCGGTATGGGTCGGCAAAAACGTCACTTCGGTTTCAACAGTAAAGTGACGTAATTTGGCGGGTTGACGACGCGGCTGCGGTGGCTGCCAGCTACTTTGTGTCAGTACTTGCTCCAGGCCAAAGCGAATAACCTCATGGCGATCTGCGGATAGCGGGCTGCCATCCGGCTCCAGCACAATGAAGGTATCCATCGCCATACCGTCGCGGGTCGTGAAAATTTGCGCGTCATGAACGCTTAAATTGCGGCGGTCTAATTCGGCACACACGGCAGCAAACAGATACGGCCGATCAGGACTCCAGATAAATATCTCCGTACCGCCGCGCGTAGCCTGTGGGCTAAGTAATACCAGCGGCTTGCTTAAATCATGTTGTAATAAATGGCGAGCGTGCCAGGCCAGTTGATTTGGGCTATGGCGGACAAAATAGTTAGCGCGACAGCGTGACCAGATCTGGTGTAGCGCCTCTTCGTCGATATTGTCCATACGCAGCAGCGCCAGTGCCTGAAGCTGGTGATGGCGAACTCGTTCGCGCATATCTGGCGTGTTTTGCATTCCGCGTCGTAGCTGTTTTTCGGTGGCAAAATAGAGTTCGCGCAACAGACTCTGCTTCCAGCTATTCCACAGCGTTTCGTTAGTGGCGCAAATATCGGCTACCGTCAGACAGACCAGAAAACGCAGTCGATTTTCCGTTTGTACTTCTTCGGCGAATTGTTTGATGACTTCCGGATCCTGAATATCGCGGCGCTGGGCGGTGACCGACATCAGCAAGTGCTGGCGAACCAGCCAGGCGACCAGTTGCGTTTCGCGCGAGTTCAGGCCGTGCAGTTCGGCAAAATGCACCACGTCTTGTGCGCCGAGTATGGAGTGGTCACCGCCGCGCCCTTTGGCGATATCGTGAAACAGTGCGGCGATAAAAATCAGCTCTGGTGATGGCAGGCGCGGCCAGACGTCCACACACAACGGATGGCGCTGGCGCGTTTCTTCACTGGCAAAACTCTCCAGTTTCAACATCACGCGAATGGTATGTTCATCCACTGTGTAAGCGTGGAACAGGTCAAACTGCATCTGCCCGACGATATGCGACCATTGGGGCATATAGGCGCCCAGCACGCTATGGCGATGCATTGGCAGTAACCCGCGACGCATTGCGCCGGGGTGACGCAGAATGCTCAAAAATAGCTTTCGCGCTTCCGGAATGTTGCACAGTGGTTGTTGCAGATGACGGCGGGCGTGACGTAACTGGCGCAGCGTGGTGGAGTAAATGCCGGTGATCGCACTGTTGCGTACCATAGTGTAGAACATACGCAAGATGGCTTCCGGCTGGCGCATAAATAGTGTTTCATCACGCAGGTCGATAAGCGTACCGCGTAGCTGAAACTCATCGTCAATCGGACGCGGCTTTTCATCGGCGGGCAGGGCGAGGATGGCTTCATCAAACAGTTGTAGCAGCATCTGGTTGAGTTCGCTGACGCGGCGCGTGACGCGGAAGTAATCCTTCATCATCCGCTCGACCGGTTCGTTACCTTCACCACTGTAATTCAGACGCTGGGCGACGCTAAGCTGGCGATCAAACAACAGGCGGTTATCGTAACGGCTGACGACCAGATGCAGGGCAAAGCGAATACGCCACAATATATGCAGACATTCGTTTAATTCCGCTCGCTCCGCTGAGGTTAAGAAGCCAAACCCGACCATTTCATCCAACGATGTTGCGCCAAAATGACGGCGGGCCACCCACTGTAAAGTGTGAATATCACGCAAGCCCCCGGGGCTGCTTTTGATGTCTGGCTCAAGGTTGTAGCTGGTGCCGTGGTAACGCTGGTGGCGCTGGTTCTGTTCTTCAACTTTCGCCGCGTAGAACTTGTCGGAAGGCCAGAATCCTTCGCTGAAAATGTGTTTTTGCAGTTCGAGAAATAGCGCAACATCGCCAATCAACAAGCGTGATTCAATTAAATTGGTGGCTACGGTTAAATCCGATAACCCTTCCAGGATGCATTCTTCAAGTGTCCGCACGCTATGACCGACTTCCAGCTTCACATCCCAGAGCAGCGTTAACAACTCGCCTACTTTTTGTGCCTGGTCGTCCGGCAGTTTCTTGCGGCTTAAGATCAGTAAATCGACGTCCGAAAGTGGATGCAGCTCGCCACGACCATAGCCACCGACAGCGACCAGCGCCAGGTCGGCAATCTGACTGAAACCGGCTTCAATCCACAAGCGTTGCAGGAGTTGGTCGATAAACTCGGTGCGGGCTTCAATCAACTGTTCTGCGGAGATCCCGCTATCAAAGGCATCGCCCAGCCAACGCTGAAAGGTATCAATATGGGCTTTTATCCCAGAGACGGTTAATTCGTCACGGGGCCAGACGCATGGATTTTGCGGTTGACCGGGCAGGGTGGGGAGAGCGGTATTTGCGTACTGTTCTGGAAGGGTATTCATTGTGCGCCACCCATAAGATTAAATTATCGCATTAAAAAAGCCGGCATTCGCCGGCTTCAGATTGTTGACAAAGTGCACGTGTTCATGCCGGATGCGGCGTGAAGGCCTTATCCGGCCTACAACTCCTTGCAAATTCAATATATTGCAGGAGAAAGTAGGCCTGATAAGCGTAGCGCATCAGGCATTTTTGCGTTTGTCTGCCTCTTATTCGTCGTGCGAGATTATCGCCGGGATGGTGTCATCCTTGCGTAGCGTCAGAATTTCGCAGCCGTTATCAGTCACCACAATAGTATGCTCGTATTGTGCAGACAAGCTGCGATCTTTGGTTTTTACCGTCCAGCCATCTTTCATGGTGCGGATCTCTTTTTTACCCGCGTTGACCATTGGCTCGATGGTGAAGGTCATCCCCGGTTTCAGCACGACGTTGGTTTCAGGTGAGTCATAGTGCAGCACTTGCGGCTCTTCGTGGAAGCCGCGACCAATACCGTGTCCGCAATATTCACGAACGACAGAGAAGCCTTCTGCTTCGACAAATTTCTGAATTGCCGCGCCGATTTCGCGCAGATTAATACCTGGTTTTACCATGCGTAGCGCCAGGTACAGACTTTCCTGCGTCACGCGGCACAGGCGTTCGCCCATGATGGTCGGTTTACCGACGATAAACATTTTCGAGGTGTCGCCGTGGAAACCATCTTTGATTACGGTGACGTCAATGTTAACGATGTCACCGTCTTTCAGCAGTTTGGCGTCGTCCGGGATACCGTGGCACACCACTTCATTAATAGAGATGCAAACGGATTTCGGATAACCGTGATAGCCGAGGCAGGCCGAAACCGCGTGTTGTTCATTAACAATATAATCATTACAGATGCGATCCAGCTCGCCGGTGCTGACGCCCGGTTTAACATAGGGTTCGATCATCTCCAGCACTTCGGCAGCCAGGCGGCCAGCGACGCGCATTTTTTCGATATCTTCAGGGGTCTTGATTGAGATAGCCATTAATTCTGTCCATCAGCGTCGGTGATACCGACAATATATATGTAAGTGCTGTCAATGGTATCACACCCTGTCAAATTGAGAATCATTCTGAACTTCGCGAAACGTGCCACCGAGGGTTTTCTATAATAGAAAATTCAGCGTCTGATGCTGTACACAGCGCCAACAATTATTGGAGTCCACGGCGTATTTGTGGTATAAAGCGCGCCGGACTTCCGATCCATTTCGTATACACAGACTGGACGGGAGCGACAATCTCACTTTGTGTAACAACACACACGTATCGGCACATATTCCGGGGTGCCCTTTGGGGTCGGTAATATGGGATACGTGGAGGCATAACCCCAACTTTTATATAGAGGTTTTAATCATGGCAACTGTTTCCATGCGCGACATGCTCAAGGCTGGTGTTCACTTCGGTCACCAGACCCGTTACTGGAACCCGAAAATGAAGCCGTTCATCTTCGGTGCGCGTAACAAAGTTCACATCATCAACCTTGAGAAAACTGTACCGATGTTCAACGAAGCTCTGGCTGAACTGAACAAGATTGCTTCTCGCAAAGGTAAAATCCTTTTCGTTGGTACTAAACGCGCTGCAAGCGAAGCGGTGAAAGACGCTGCTCTGAGCTGCGACCAGTTCTTCGTGAACCATCGCTGGCTGGGCGGTATGCTGACTAACTGGAAAACCGTTCGTCAGTCCATCAAACGTCTGAAAGACCTGGAAACTCAGTCTCAGGACGGTACTTTCGACAAGCTGACCAAGAAAGAAGCGCTGATGCGCACTCGTGAGCTGGAGAAACTGGAAAACAGCCTGGGCGGTATCAAAGACATGGGCGGTCTGCCGGACGCTCTGTTTGTAATCGATGCTGACCACGAACACATTGCTATCAAAGAAGCAAACAACCTGGGTATTCCGGTATTTGCTATCGTTGATACCAACTCTGATCCGGACGGTGTTGACTTCGTTATCCCGGGTAACGACGACGCAATCCGTGCTGTGACCCTGTACCTGGGCGCTGTAGCTGCAACCGTACGTGAAGGCCGTTCTCAGGATCTGGCTTCCCAGGCGGAAGAAAGCTTCGTAGAAGCTGAGTAATAAGGCTTGATAACTCCCCCAAAATAGTTCGAGTTGCAGAAAGGCGGCAAGCTCGATAATTCTTGGGAGCTTACATCAGTAAGTGACCGGGATGAGCGAGCGAAGACAACGCATCTGCGGCGCGAAATATGAAGGGGGGAGAGCCCTTATAGACCAGGTAGTACACGTTTGGTTAGGGGGCCTGCATATGGCCCCCTTTTTCACTTTTATATCTGTGCGGTTTAATTCCGGGCAGATCACATCTCCGAGGATTTTAGAATGGCTGAAATTACCGCATCCCTGGTAAAAGAGCTGCGTGAGCGTACTGGCGCAGGCATGATGGATTGCAAAAAAGCACTGACTGAAGCTAACGGCGACATCGAGCTGGCAATCGAAAACATGCGTAAGTCCGGTGCTATCAAAGCAGCGAAAAAAGCAGGCAACGTTGCTGCTGATGGCGTGATCAAAACCAAAATCGACGGCAACTACGGCATCATTCTGGAAGTTAACTGCCAGACTGACTTCGTAGCAAAAGACGCTGGTTTCCAGGCGTTCGCAGACAAAGTTCTGGACGCAGCTGTTGCTGGCAAAATCACTGACGTTGAAGTTCTGAAAGCACAGTTCGAAGAAGAACGCGTTGCGCTGGTAGCGAAAATTGGTGAAAACATCAACATTCGCCGCGTTGCTGCGCTGGAAGGCGACGTTCTGGGGTCTTATCAGCACGGTGCGCGTATCGGCGTTCTGGTTGCTGCTAAAGGCGCTGACGAAGAGCTGGTTAAACACATCGCTATGCACGTTGCTGCAAGCAAGCCGGAATTCATCAAGCCGGAAGACGTATCTGCTGAAGTGGTAGAGAAAGAATACCAGGTACAGCTGGATATCGCGATGCAGTCTGGTAAGCCGAAAGAAATCGCAGAGAAAATGGTTGAAGGCCGCATGAAGAAATTCACCGGCGAAGTTTCTCTGACCGGTCAGCCGTTCGTTATGGAACCGGCAAAAACTGTTGGTCAGCTGCTGAAAGAGCATAACGCTGAAGTGACTGGCTTCATCCGCTTCGAAGTGGGTGAAGGTATCGAGAAAGTTGAGACTGACTTTGCAGCAGAAGTTGCTGCGATGTCCAAGCAGTCTTAATTATCGAAAAGGAGCCGCCTGAGGGCGGCTTCTTTTTGCGCCCATCTTGTAAATTCAGCTAACCCTTATGGGGCTGCGCTGAAAAGCGACGTACAATGTCGCTAGTATTAATTCATTTCAATCGTTGACAGTCTCAGGAAAGAAACATGGCTACCAATGCAAAACCCGTCTATAAACGCATTCTGCTTAAGTTGAGTGGCGAAGCTCTGCAGGGCACTGAAGGCTTCGGTATTGATGCAAGCATACTGGATCGCATGGCTCAGGAAATCAAAGAACTGGTTGAACTGGGTATTCAGGTTGGTGTGGTGATTGGTGGGGGTAACCTGTTCCGTGGCGCTGGTCTGGCGAAAGCGGGTATGAACCGCGTTGTGGGCGACCACATGGGGATGCTGGCTACCGTAATGAACGGTCTGGCAATGCGTGATGCACTGCACCGCGCCTATGTGAACGCTCGTCTGATGTCCGCTATTCCATTGAATGGCGTATGCGACAGCTACAGCTGGGCAGAAGCTATCAGTCTGTTGCGCAACAACCGTGTGGTGATCCTCTCCGCCGGTACTGGTAATCCATTCTTTACCACTGACTCCGCAGCTTGTCTGCGTGGTATCGAAATTGAAGCCGATGTGGTGCTGAAAGCAACCAAAGTTGACGGTGTGTTTACCGCTGACCCGGCGAAAGATCCAACTGCAACTATGTACGAGCAGTTGACCTACAGTGAAGTGCTGGAAAAAGAGTTGAAAGTAATGGATCTGGCGGCCTTTACGCTGGCTCGTGACCACAAATTACCGATTCGTGTTTTCAACATGAACAAACCGGGTGCGCTGCGCCGTGTGGTAATGGGTGAAAAAGAAGGGACTTTAATCACGGAATAATTCCCGTGATGGATAAATAAGGGTAAGATTCCGCATAAGTATCGCGGGGGCGTAAGTCTGGTTATAAGGCGTTATTGTTGCAGGCAGTTTGGTCACGGCCAGCGCGCAGCAACCGGAGCGTACATAAGTACGTGAGGATAGCGAGCACTGCCCGGGGTCAAAATGGCAAATAAAATAGCCTAATAATCCAGACGATTACCCGTAATATGTTTAATCAGGGCTATACTTAGCACACTTCCACTGTGTGTGACTGTCTGGTCTGACTGAGACAAGTTTTCAAGGATTCGTAACGTGATTAGCGATATCAGAAAAGATGCTGAAGTACGCATGGACAAATGCGTCGAAGCGTTCAAAACCCAAATCAGCAAAATACGCACGGGTCGTGCTTCTCCCAGCCTGCTGGATGGCATTGTCGTGGAATATTACGGCACGCCGACGCCGCTGCGTCAGCTGGCAAGCGTAACGGTAGAAGATTCCCGCACTCTGAAAATCAACGTGTTTGATCGTTCAATGTCTCCGGCCGTTGAAAAAGCGATTATGGCGTCCGATCTCGGCCTGAACCCGAACTCTGCAGGTAGCGACATCCGCGTTCCGCTGCCGCCGCTGACGGAAGAACGTCGTAAAGATCTGACTAAAATCGTTCGTGGTGAAGCTGAACAGGCGCGTGTTGCAGTACGTAACGTGCGTCGTGATGCGAACGACAAAGTGAAAGCACTGTTGAAAGATAAAGAGATCAGCGAAGACGACGATCGCCGTTCTCAGGACGATGTACAGAAACTGACTGATGCTGCAATCAAGAAAATTGAAGCGGCGCTGGCAGACAAAGAAGCAGAACTGATGCAGTTCTGATTTCTTGAACGACAAAAAACGCCGCTCAGTAGATCCTTGCGGATCGGCTGGCGGCGTTTTGCTTTTTATTCTGTCTCAACTCTGGATGTTTCATGAAGCAACTCACCATTCTGGGCTCGACCGGCTCGATTGGTTGCAGCACGCTGGACGTGGTGCGCCATAATCCCGAACACTTCCGCGTAGTTGCGCTGGTGGCAGGCAAAAATGTCACTCGCATGGTAGAACAGTGCCTGGAATTCTCTCCCCGCTATGCCGTAATGGACGATGAAGCGAGTGCGAAACTTCTTAAAACGACGCTACAACAACAGGGTAGTTGCACTGAAGTCTTAAGCGGTCAGCAGGCTGCCTGCGATATGGCGGCGCTTGAAGATGTTGATCAGGTGATGGCGGCGATTGTCGGTGCTGCAGGCCTGTTACCTACGCTTGCTGCTATCCGCGCGGGTAAAACCATACTGCTGGCCAACAAAGAATCACTGGTCACCTGTGGACGTCTGTTTATGGACGCCGTAAAGCAGAGTAAAGCGCAGTTATTACCGGTCGATAGCGAACATAACGCCATTTTTCAGAGTTTACCGCAACCTATCCAGCACAATCTGGGATACGCTGACCTTGAGCAAAATGGCGTGGTGTCCATTTTACTTACCGGGTCTGGTGGCCCTTTCCGTGAGACGCCATTGCACGATTTGGCAACAATGACGCCCGATCAAGCCTGCCGTCATCCGAACTGGTCGATGGGACGTAAAATTTCTGTCGATTCGGCTACCATGATGAACAAAGGTCTGGAATACATTGAAGCGCGTTGGTTGTTTAACGCCAGTGCCAGCCAGATGGAAGTGCTGATTCACCCGCAGTCAGTGATTCACTCAATGGTGCGTTATCAGGACGGCAGCGTTCTGGCGCAACTGGGAGAACCTGATATGCGTACGCCAATTGCCCACACCATGGCATGGCCGAATCGCGTGAACTCTGGTGTGAAGGCGCTCGACTTTTGCAAACTGAGTGCTTTGACATTTGCCGCACCGGATTATGATCGCTATCCATGCCTGAAACTGGCGATGGATGCTTTCGAACAAGGCCAGGCTGCGACGACTGCATTGAATGCCGCAAACGAAATCACCGTTGCTGCGTTTCTTGCGCAACAAATCCGCTTTACGGATATCGCCGCATTGAATTTATCCGTTCTGGAAAAAATGGATATGCGCGAACCACAATGCGTGGACGATGTGTTGTCTGTCGATGCCTGTGCGCGTGACGTCGCCAGAAAAGAGGTGATGCGTCTCGCAAGCTGAGGATAATCCGGCTACAGAGAGTCGTGCTATTTGTTAGCGTAGGGCTTCAGTGATATAGTCTGCGCCATCTGATCGTAAGTAGTTGGCTTTCTAAGATCAGGTATGCCGTGGTTTTACACGGCTTTTTTTTGTATAGGCTTCAGTATTCCTGAGTACCGTAAACCCTGTCAGGGAATAAGAAACGCGTGATGTTGTCTGCTACTCAACCACTTAGCGAAAAATTGCCAGTTCATGGCTGTCGCCATGTCGCGATCATTATGGATGGCAACGGGCGCTGGGCAAAAAAGCAAGGGAAGATTCGTGCCTTTGGGCATAAAGCCGGGGCTAAATCGGTTCGCCGGGCGGTCTCTTTTGCGGCCAACAACGGTATTGAGGCGTTAACGCTGTATGCCTTTAGTAGTGAAAACTGGAACCGACCAGCGCAGGAAGTCAGTGCGTTAATGGAACTGTTTGTGTGGGCGCTTGATAGCGAAGTAAAAAGCCTGCACCGACATAACGTGCGTCTGCGTATTATTGGCGATACCAGTCGTTTTAACTCGCGTTTGCAAGAGCGTATTCGTAAATCTGAAGCGTTAACTGCCGGGAATACCGGTCTGACGTTGAATATTGCGGCGAACTACGGTGGACGTTGGGATATAGTCCAGGGTGTCAGGCAACTGGCTGAAAAGGTGCAGCAAGGAAACCTGCAACCAGATCAGATAGATGAAGAGATGCTAAACCAGCATGTCTGTATGCATGAACTGGCCCCTGTAGATTTAGTAATTAGGACTGGGGGGGAGCATCGCATTAGTAACTTTTTGCTTTGGCAAATTGCCTATGCCGAACTTTACTTTACAGATGTTCTCTGGCCCGATTTCGATGAACAAGACTTTGAAGGGGCACTAAATGCCTTTGCTAATCGAGAGCGTCGTTTCGGCGGCACCGAGCCCGGTGATGAAACAGCCTGATGGGGGTCGCTTTTGCTGAAGTATCGCCTGATATCTGCTTTTGTTTTAATACCTGTCGTCATCGCGGCGCTGTTTTTATTGCCGCCGGTAGGGTTCGCTATTGTTACGCTGGTAGTCTGTATGCTGGCAGCGTGGGAATGGGGACAGCTTAGCGGTTTTACCTCTCGCTCGCAGCGGGTATGGCTGGCGGTGCTGTGCGGGTTATTGTTGGCGCTGATGCTTTTTCTGTTGCCGGAATATCACCGAAATATCCATCAACCACTGGTTGAGGTCTCACTTTGGGCTTCGCTTGGCTGGTGGGTTGCCGCGCTATTGCTGGTGTTATTCTATCCCGGTTCCGCGACAATATGGCGTAACTCCAGAACATTGCGCATTATCTTTGGCGTGCTAACCATTGTTCCCTTCTTTTGGGGCATGTTGGCGTTACGGGCCTGGCACTATGACGAGAATCATTACAGTGGCGCGATATGGTTGCTCTATGTCATGATCCTGGTCTGGGGCGCTGACTCTGGCGCATATATGTTTGGCAAATTGTTTGGCAAACATAAGCTGGCACCGAAGGTTTCTCCAGGTAAAACCTGGCAAGGCTTTATTGGCGGACTCGCGACCGCAGCGGTAATCTCATGGGGTTATGGCATGTGGGCGAATCTGGACGTTGCACCCGTCACCTTACTCATTTGCTCTATTGTCGCAGCGTTAGCTTCAGTGCTCGGCGATCTGACCGAGAGCATGTTTAAGCGTGAAGCAGGAATTAAGGACAGCGGTCATTTAATTCCAGGACATGGCGGTATTTTGGATCGTATTGATAGCCTGACGGCTGCTGTACCGGTCTTTGCTTGCCTGCTGTTGCTGGTATTCAGGACGCTTTAACGGAAGGTATTATGCTGAGTTTTCTCTGGGATTTGGCTTCGTTCATCGTTGCATTGGGTGTACTCATCACCGTGCATGAATTTGGTCATTTCTGGGTTGCCCGGCGTTGCGGTGTTCGCGTTGAGCGTTTCTCTATAGGTTTTGGTAAGGCGCTCTGGCGCCGAACTGATAAGCTAGGCACCGAATATGTCATCGCCCTGATCCCTTTGGGCGGTTATGTCAAAATGCTGGATGAGCGTGCTGAACCGGTTGTTCCGGAGCTTCGCCACCATGCCTTCAATAATAAATCTGTTGGCCAACGTGCGGCGATCATTGCCGCAGGTCCGGTTGCAAACTTCATTTTTGCTATCTTTGCTTACTGGCTGGTTTTTATCATCGGTGTGCCTGGTGTACGTCCGGTGGTTGGCGAAATAGCAGCCAATTCGATAGCTGCGCAAGCACAAATTGCACCAGGAACGGAACTAAAAGCCGTAGATGGTATCGAAACGCCTGATTGGGATGCCGTGCGTTTGCAGTTGGTCGATAAAATTGGCGATGAAAGCACCACCATTACGGTAGCGCCATTTGGCAGCGACCAACGGCGGGATGTAAAGCTCGATTTACGTCAGTGGGCGTTTGAGCCTGATAAAGAAGATCCAGTATCTTCTTTGGGGATTCGTCCCCGTGGGCCGCAAATTGAACCAGTAGTGGAAAATGTGCAGCCAAACTCGGCGGCAAACAAGGCGGGTTTGCAAGCAGGCGACAGGATCGTTAAAGTCGATGGTCAGCCATTAACGCAATGGGTGACCTTTGTGTTGCTTGTCCGGGATAATCCGGGTAAATCCTTAGCGTTGGAAATCGAAAGGCAGGGGAGTCCCTTGTCTTTGACATTAATCCCGGAGAGTAAACCGGGTAATGGTAAGGCGATTGGTTTTGTCGGTATTGAGCCGAAAGTCATTCCTCTGCCAGATGAGTATAAAGTTGTACGCCAGTATGGGCCGTTCAACGCCATCGTCGAAGCTACGGACAAAACGTGGCAGTTGATGAAGCTGACGGTCAGTATGCTGGGAAAATTGATCACCGGTGATGTGAAACTGAACAACCTCAGTGGGCCGATCTCTATCGCCAAGGGGGCTGGGATGACAGCGGAACTCGGGGTTGTTTATTATCTACCGTTTCTTGCGCTTATTAGCGTGAACTTAGGGATAATTAACCTGTTTCCGTTGCCCGTACTTGACGGGGGGCATCTGCTGTTCCTTGCGATCGAAAAGATCAAGGGCGGACCGGTATCCGAGCGGGTTCAAGACTTTTGTTATCGCATTGGCTCGATTCTGCTGGTGCTGTTAATGGGGCTTGCACTTTTCAATGATTTCTCTCGGTTATGAGAGTTAGTTAGGAAGAACGCATAATAACGATGGCGATGAAAAAGTTGCTCATAGCGTCGCTGCTGTTTAGCAGCGCCACCGTATACGGTGCTGAAGGGTTCGTAGTGAAAGATATTCATTTCGAAGGCCTTCAGCGTGTCGCCGTTGGTGCGGCCCTCCTCAGTATGCCGGTGCGCACAGGCGACACGGTTAATGATGAAGATATCAGTAATACCATTCGCGCTCTGTTTGCTACCGGCAACTTTGAGGATGTTCGTGTCCTTCGTGATGGTGATACCCTTCTGGTTCAGGTAAAAGAACGTCCGACCATTGCCAGCATCACTTTCTCCGGTAACAAATCGGTGAAAGATGACATGCTGAAGCAAAACCTCGAGGCTTCTGGCGTGCGTGTGGGCGAATCTCTTGATCGCACCACCATTGCTGATATCGAAAAAGGTCTGGAAGACTTCTACTATAGCGTCGGTAAATATAGCGCCAGCGTTAAAGCTGTCGTGACCCCGCTGCCGCGCAACCGTGTTGACCTAAAACTGGTGTTCCAGGAAGGTGTGTCAGCTGAAATCCAGCAAATTAACATTGTTGGTAACCATGCTTTCACCACCGACGAACTGATCTCTCATTTCCAACTGCGTGACGAAGTGCCGTGGTGGAACGTGGTAGGCGATCGTAAATACCAGAAACAAAAACTGGCGGGCGACCTTGAAACCCTGCGCAGCTACTATCTGGATCGCGGTTATGCCCGTTTCAACATCGACTCGACCCAGGTCAGTCTGACGCCAGATAAAAAAGGTATTTACGTCACGGTGAACATCACCGAAGGCGATCAGTACAAGCTTTCTGGGGTTGAAGTGAGCGGTAACCTTGCCGGGCACTCCGCTGAAATTGAGCAGCTAACTAAGATCGAGCCGGGCGAGCTGTATAACGGCACCAAAGTGACCAAGATGGAAGATGACATTAAAAAGCTTCTCGGTCGCTATGGTTATGCCTATCCGCGCGTACAGTCGATGCCTGAAATTAACGATGCCGACAAAACCGTTAAATTACGCGTGAACGTTGATGCGGGTAACCGTTTCTACGTGCGTAAGATCCGTTTTGAAGGTAACGATACCTCGAAAGATGCCGTCCTGCGTCGCGAAATGCGTCAGATGGAAGGTGCATGGCTGGGTAGCGATCTGGTCGATCAGGGTAAGGAGCGTCTGAATCGTCTTGGCTTCTTTGAAACGGTCGATACCGATACCCAACGTGTTCCGGGTAGCCCGGACCAGGTTGATGTAGTCTACAAGGTGAAAGAACGTAACACCGGTAGCTTCAACTTCGGTATTGGTTACGGTACTGAAAGTGGCGTGAGCTTCCAGGCTGGCGTGCAACAGGATAACTGGTTAGGTACGGGTTATGCCGTTGGTATCAACGGAACCAAAAACGATTACCAGACCTATGCTGAACTGTCGGTAACCAACCCGTACTTCACCGTAGATGGCGTAAGCCTCGGTGGCCGTCTCTTCTATAATGACTTCCAGGCAGATGACGCCGACCTGTCCGACTATACCAACAAGAGTTATGGTACAGACGTGACGTTGGGCTTCCCGATCAACGAATACAACTCGCTGCGTGCAGGTCTGGGTTATGTACATAACTCCCTGTCCAACATGCAGCCGCAGGTTGCGATGTGGCGTTATCTGTACTCTATGGGTGAACATCCGAGCACCTCTGATCAGGATAACAGCTTCAAAACGGACGACTTCACGTTCAACTATGGTTGGACCTATAACAAGCTTGACCGTGGTTATTTCCCGACAGATGGTTCACGTGTCAACCTGACCGGTAAAGTGACCATTCCGGGATCGGATAACGAATACTACAAAGTGACGTTAGACACGGCGACCTATGTACCGATCGACGACGATCACAAATGGGTTGTTCTGGGTCGTACCCGCTGGGGTTATGGTGATGGTTTAGGCGGCAAAGAGATGCCGTTCTACGAGAACTTCTATGCTGGTGGTTCCAGCACCGTGCGTGGCTTCCAGTCCAACACCATCGGTCCAAAAGCGGTTTACTTCCCGCATCAGGCCAGTAATTATGACCCAGACTATGATTACGAATGTGCGACTCAGGACGGAGCGAAAGACCTGTGTAAATCGGATGATGCTGTAGGCGGTAACGCCATGGCGGTTGCCAGCCTCGAACTCATCACCCCGACGCCGTTCATTAGCGACAAGTATGCTAACTCTGTTCGTACTTCCTTCTTCTGGGATATGGGCACCGTTTGGGATACAAACTGGGATTCCAGCCAATATTCTGGATATCCGGACTATAGTGATCCAAGCAATATCCGTATGTCTG
Organism: Escherichia sp. TW14182; assembly: GCF_000208525.1. Lineage (NCBI taxonomy): Bacteria > Pseudomonadati > Pseudomonadota > Gammaproteobacteria > Enterobacterales > Enterobacteriaceae > Escherichia > Escherichia sp. TW14182. Next base: position 7,269 of record NZ_AEJZ01000150.1, on the reverse strand, counting down.
CGGGTATCGCATTACAATGGATGTCCCCATTGGGGCCGTTGGTGTTCTCCTACGCCCAGCCGTTCAAAAAGTACGATGGAGACAAGGCAGAACAGTTCCAGTTTAACATTGGTAAAACCTGGTAAGTGTTCTCCACAAAGGAATGTAGTGGTAGTGTAGCGATGACTTTAGGCGATCAATATAAGATCGCCGGGCCACGCAAAGAACTGCACCCTCCGGTGCAAATGGGATGGTAAGGAGTTTATTGTGAAAAAGTGGTTATTAGCTGCAGGTCTCGGTTTAGCACTGGCAACTTCTGCTCAGGCGGCTGACAAAATTGCAATCGTCAATATGGGCAGCCTGTTCCAGCAGGTAGCACAGAAAACCGGTGTTTCTAACACGCTGGAAAATGAGTTCAAAGGCCGTGCCAGCGAACTGCAGCGTATGGAAACCGATCTGCAAGCTAAAATGAAAAAGCTGCAGTCTATGAAAGCCGGTAGTGATCGTACTAAGCTGGAAAAAGACGTGATGGCTCAGCGCCAGACTTTTGCTCAGAAAGCGCAGGCTTTTGAGCAGGATCGCGCACGTCGTTCCAACGAAGAACGCGGCAAACTGGTTACTCGTATCCAGACTGCTGTGAAATCCGTTGCCAACAGCCAGGATATCGACCTGGTTGTTGATGCAAACGCCGTTGCTTACAACAGCAGCGATGTAAAAGACATCACTGCCGACGTACTGAAACAGGTTAAATAAGTAATGCCTTCAATTCGACTGGCTGATTTAGCGCAGCAGTTGGATGCAGAACTACACGGTGATGGCGATATCGTCATCACCGGCGTTGCGTCCATGCAATCTGCACAAACAGGTCACATCACGTTCATGGTTAACCCAAAATACCGTGAGCATTTAGGCTTGTGCCAGGCGTCTGCGGTTGTCATGACCCAGGACGATCTTCCTTTCGCGAAAAGTGCCGCGCTGGTAGTGAAGAATCCCTACCTGACTTACGCGCGCATGGCGCAAATTTTAGATACCACGCCACAGCCCGCGCAGAACATTGCACCCAGTGCAGTGATCGATGCAACGGCGAAGCTGGGTAACAACGTCTCAATTGGTGCTAACGCGGTGATTGAGTCCGGCGTTGAGCTGGGCGATAACGTGATTATCGGTGCCGGTTGCTTCGTTGGTAAAAATAGCAAAATCGGCGCAGGTTCGCGCCTTTGGGCGAACGTAACCATTTACCACGAGATCCAGATCGGTCAGAATTGCCTGATTCAATCCGGAACGGTGGTAGGTGCGGACGGCTTTGGCTATGCCAACGATCGTGGTAACTGGGTGAAGATCCCTCAGATTGGTCGCGTGATTATTGGCGATCGCGTGGAGATCGGCGCCTGTACTACCATCGATCGCGGTGCGCTGGATGACACCATTATCGGCAATGGCGTGATCATTGATAACCAGTGCCAGATTGCACATAACGTCGTGATTGGCGACAATACGGCGGTTGCCGGTGGCGTCATTATGGCGGGCAGCCTGAAAATTGGTCGTTACTGCATGATCGGCGGTGCCAGCGTAATCAACGGGCATATGGAAATATGCGATAAAGTGACGGTTACGGGCATGGGGATGGTGATGCGTCCCATCACTGAACCTGGCGTCTATTCCTCAGGCATTCCGCTGCAACCCAACAAAGTCTGGCGCAAAACCGCTGCACTGGTGATGAACATTGATGATATGAGCAAGCGTCTGAAATCGCTTGAGCGCAAGGTTAATCAACAAGACTAACGTTCCATCTTTTGTTCGCCAAACTTTACGGCCTGTCTCATTCTTACGATTGCGGCAGGCCGTGTTATTATTGTCGTTTCTTATATTTTGACAGGAAGAGTATCTTGACTACTAACACTCATACTCTGCAGATTGAAGAGATTTTAGAACTTCTGCCGCACCGTTTCCCGTTCTTATTGGTGGATCGCGTGCTGGATTTTGAAGAAGGTCGTTTTCTGCGCGCAGTAAAAAATGTCTCTGTCAATGAGCCATTCTTCCAGGGCCATTTCCCTGGAAAACCGATTTTCCCGGGTGTGCTGATTCTGGAAGCAATGGCACAGGCAACAGGTATTCTGGCGTTTAAAAGCGTAGGAAAACTGGAACCGGGTGAGCTGTACTACTTCGCTGGTATTGACGAAGCGCGCTTTAAGCGCCCGGTCGTGCCAGGCGATCAAATGATCATGGAAGTCACTTTCGAAAAAACGCGCCGTGGCCTGACCCGCTTTAAAGGGGTTGCTCTGGTCGACGGTAAAGTAGTTTGCGAAGCAACGATGATGTGTGCTCGTAGCCGGGAGGCCTGATACGTGATTGATAAATCCGCCTTTGTGCATCCAACCGCCATTGTGGAAGAGGGCGCGTCGATTGGTGCCAACGTTCACATTGGTCCTTTTTGTATCGTTGGACCCCATGTTGAAATTGGTGAGGGGACCGTACTGAAATCTCACGTTGTCGTGAATGGCCATACTAAAATTGGTCGCGACAATGAGATTTATCAGTTCGCCTCCATCGGCGAAGTTAACCAGGATCTGAAATATGCTGGTGAACCGACCCGTGTGGAAATCGGCGATCGTAACCGCATTCGCGAAAGCGTCACCATTCATCGTGGCACAGTCCAGGGCGGTGGATTGACGAAGGTGGGCAGCGACAACTTACTGATGATCAATGCGCACATTGCGCACGATTGTACGGTAGGTAACCGCTGTATTCTCGCCAACAACGCAACGCTGGCGGGGCACGTATCGGTAGATGACTTCGCGATCATCGGCGGCATGACCGCAGTCCATCAGTTCTGCATCATTGGTGCGCACGTGATGGTTGGCGGTTGCTCCGGTGTGGCGCAGGACGTCCCTCCTTATGTCATTGCGCAGGGTAACCACGCAACGCCGTTCGGTGTCAACATCGAAGGGCTGAAGCGTCGCGGTTTTAGCCGTGAGGCGATTACTGCTATCCGCAATGCGTATAAGCTGATTTATCGCAGCGGTAAAACGCTCGATGAAGTGAAACCGGAAATTGCTGAACTGGCGGAAACTTATCCGGAAGTGAAAGCATTTACCGATTTCTTTGCACGCTCAACGCGCGGTCTGATTCGTTAATGGCTGAACAGCGTCCATTAACGATTGCCCTGGTCGCCGGAGAAACCTCCGGCGATATCCTGGGAGCCGGTTTAATCCGCGCTCTGAAAGAACGTGTGCCCAACGCCCGCTTTGTTGGTGTTGCCGGGCCACGGATGCAGGCTGAAGGCTGCGAAGCCTGGTACGAAATGGAAGAGCTGGCGGTGATGGGCATTGTGGAAGTGCTCGGCCGTTTGCGTCGCTTACTGTATATTCGTGCCGATTTGACAAAGCGTTTTGGTGAACTGAAGCCAGATGTTTTTGTCGGCATTGATGCGCCTGATTTCAACATTACCCTCGAAGGTAACCTCAAAAAGCAGGGTATCAAAACCATTCATTACGTCAGTCCGTCCGTCTGGGCGTGGCGACAGAAACGCGTTTTCAAAATAGGCAGAGCCACCGATCTGGTGCTCGCATTTCTGCCTTTCGAAAAAGCGTTTTATGACAAATACAACGTGCCGTGTCGTTTTATCGGTCACACCATGGCTGATGCCATGCCGTTAGATCCAGATAAAAACGCCGCCCGTGATGTGTTGGGGATCCCCCATGATGCCCACTGCCTGGCGTTGCTGCCTGGCAGTCGTGGTGCGGAAGTTGAGATGCTTAGTGCCGATTTCCTGAAAACGGCTCAGCTTTTGCGCCAGACATATCCCGATCTTGAGATTGTGGTGCCGCTGGTGAATGCCAAACGCCGCGAGCAGTTTGAACGCATCAAAGCTGAAGTTGCGCCAGACCTTGCTGTTCATCTCTTAGATGGATTGGGGCGTGAGGCGATGGTGGCAAGCGATGCGGCGCTACTGGCGTCGGGTACGGCAGCACTGGAGTGTATGCTGGCGAAATGCCCGATGGTGGTGGGATATCGCATGAAGCCTTTCACCTTCTGGCTGGCGAAGCGACTGGTGAAAACTGATTATGTCTCTCTACCCAATTTGCTGGCGGGCAGAGAGTTAGTCAAAGAGTTATTGCAGGAAGAGTGTGAGCCGCAAAAACTGGCAGAGGCGTTGTTACCGCTGTTGGCGAACGGGAAAACCAGCCACGCGATGCACGACACCTTCCGCGAACTGCATCAGCAGATCCGCTGCAATGCCGATGAGCAGGCGGCACAAGCCGTTCTGGAGTTAGCACAATGATCGAATTTGTTTATCCGCACACGCAGCTCGTTGCGGGTGTGGATGAAGTCGGACGTGGGCCGTTGGTTGGCGCGGTTGTCACCGCTGCCGTAATCCTCGACCCGGCGCGCCCGATTGTCGGGCTGAATGATTCCAAAAAGCTGAGCGAAAAACGCCGTCTGGCGTTGTATGAAGAGATTAAAGAGAAAGCGTTAAGCTGGAGTCTGGGTCGCGCTGAACCTCATGAAATCGACGAACTGAATATTCTACACGCGACCATGCTGGCGATGCAGCGTGCGGTTGCGGGGCTGCATATCGTCCCGGAATATGTGTTGATTGATGGTAACCGCTGTCCGAAATTACCGATGCCGTCGATGGCAGTGGTGAAAGGCGACAGCCGCGTGCCGGAAATCAGTGCGGCGTCTATTCTGGCGAAAGTCACGCGCGACGCTGAAATGGCGGCACTGGACATTGTTTATCCACAATATGGTTTTGCCCAACACAAAGGGTATCCAACAGCTTTTCATCTTGAAAAACTGGCTGAACACGGCGCGACCGAACACCATCGGCGCAGCTTTGGCCCTGTCAAACGCGCACTGGGACTTGCGTCCTGATTCTTGTGTCGAGATTAAGTAAACCGGAATCTGAAGATGTCTGAACCACGTTTCGTTCACCTGCGGGTGCACAGCGACTACTCGATGATCGATGGCCTGGCAAAAACCGCGCCGCTGGTAAAAAAGGCGGCGGCGTTGGGTATGCCAGCACTGGCGATCACCGATTTCACCAACCTTTGCGGTCTGGTGAAGTTCTACGGAGCGGGACATGGCGCAGGGATTAAGCCCATCGTCGGGGCGGATTTTAATGTCCAGTGCGACCTGTTGGGGGATGAGTTAACTCACCTGACGGTACTGGCGGCGAACAATACCGGCTATCAGAATCTGACGTTGCTGATCTCAAAAGCGTATCAGCGCGGGTACGGTGCTGCCGGGCCGATCATCGATCGCGACTGGCTAATCGAATTAAACGAAGGGCTGATCCTCCTTTCCGGTGGGCGCATGGGCGATGTCGGACGCAGCCTTTTGCGTGGTAACAGCACGCTGGTAGATGAGTGCGTTGCGTTTTATGAAGAACACTTCCCGGATCGCTATTTTCTCGAACTGATCCGCACCGGCAGGCCGGACGAAGAAAGCTATCTGCACGCGGCGGTAGAACTGGCGGAAGCGCGCGGTTTGCCCGTCGTGGCGACCAACGACGTGCGCTTTATCGACAGCAGCGACTTTGACGCGCATGAAATCCGCGTCGCTATCCACGACGGCTTTACCCTGGATGATCCTAAACGCCCGCGTAACTATTCGCCGCAGCAATATATGCGTAGCGAAGAGGAGATGTGCGAGCTGTTTGCCGACATCCCCGAAGCCCTTGCTAACACCGTTGAGATCGCCAAACGCTGTAACGTAACTGTGCGTCTTGGTGAATACTTCCTGCCACAGTTCCCGACCGGGGACATGAGCACCGAAGATTATCTGGTCAAGCGCGCAAAAGAAGGGCTGGAAGAGCGTCTGGCATTTTTATTCCCTGACGAGGAAGAGCGTCTTAAGCGTCGCCCGGAATATGACGAACGTCTGGATACTGAACTTCAGGTTATCAACCAGATGGGCTTCCCCGGCTACTTCCTCATCGTTATGGAATTTATCCAGTGGTCGAAAGATAACGGCGTACCGGTAGGGCCAGGTCGTGGCTCCGGTGCGGGTTCTCTGGTGGCTTATGCGCTGAAAATCACCGACCTCGATCCACTGGAATTTGACCTGCTGTTCGAACGTTTCCTTAACCCGGAACGTGTCTCCATGCCTGACTTTGACGTTGACTTCTGTATGGAGAAACGCGACCAGGTTATCGAACACGTGGCGGACATGTATGGTCGTGATGCGGTATCGCAGATCATCACCTTCGGTACGATGGCGGCAAAAGCGGTGATCCGCGACGTAGGTCGCGTGCTAGGGCATCCATATGGCTTTGTCGATCGTATCTCGAAACTGATCCCGCCCGATCCGGGGATGACGCTGGCTAAAGCGTTTGAAGCTGAACCGCAACTGCCAGAAATCTACGAAGCGGATGAAGAAGTTAAGGCGCTCATCGACATGGCGCGCAAGCTGGAAGGGGTCACCCGTAACGCTGGTAAACACGCCGGTGGGGTGGTTATCGCGCCGACCAAAATTACCGATTTTGCGCCGCTTTATTGCGATGAAGAGGGCAAACATCCAGTCACTCAATTTGATAAAAGCGACGTTGAATACGCCGGGCTGGTGAAGTTCGACTTCCTTGGTTTGCGTACGCTCACCATCATCAACTGGGCGCTGGAGATGATCAACAAGCGGCGAGCGAAGAATGGCGAGCCGCCGCTGGATATCGCTGCGATCCCGCTGGATGACAAGAAAAGTTTTGACATGCTGCAACGCTCGGAAACCACGGCGGTATTCCAGCTTGAATCGCGCGGCATGAAGGACCTGATCAAGCGTCTGCAACCTGACTGCTTCGAAGATATGATCGCACTGGTGGCACTGTTCCGTCCGGGGCCGTTGCAATCAGGGATGGTGGATAACTTTATCGACCGTAAACATGGTCGCGAAGAGATCTCCTATCCGGACGTGCAGTGGCAGCATGAAAGCCTGAAACCGGTACTTGAGCCAACCTACGGCATTATCCTGTATCAGGAACAGGTCATGCAGATTGCCCAGGTACTTTCTGGTTATACTCTCGGCGGCGCGGATATGCTGCGTCGTGCAATGGGTAAGAAAAAGCCGGAAGAGATGGCCAAGCAGCGTTCTGTATTTGCTGAAGGTGCAGAAAAGAACGGGATCAACGCCGAACTGGCGATGAAAATCTTCGACCTGGTGGAGAAATTCGCCGGTTACGGATTTAACAAATCGCACTCCGCAGCCTATGCTTTGGTGTCATATCAAACGTTATGGCTGAAGGCGCACTATCCGGCGGAGTTTATGGCGGGGGGGAAGGACGCCCCGAAAGGACAA
>NZ_AEJZ01000151.1:0-2168 GCF_000208525.1 Escherichia sp. TW14182 | reverse complement strand
CTGCGATTATTTTTATTGTCAGGCAATTTTCCCATTATTTTTTTATTCTCAATATGTTGATCTGCATTGCTTTTTACTTCTCCATTGTCTTAGTGTGCTGTTAATTAAGTATTGGGGCTGATTTGACTTTGATTGAATTAAAAAATAATTTTGATGCAGTCCTTTCTGAATATTCTCCAACAGTAAATCTTATTGTTAATAATACACTTGCTGATGACGGTAGCGAAGACAGCATCAGCTTGCACTTCTGGACAAGCTACCACCGGACACTGGCTCATTACCCGAGGACGGCAGCTTGTCGAACAAGCCCGGGCGATTTGGCCGGAGCAGGCAAAACCTCTGATGCAACAGTGGCAGCAACAACATTGCCGACAGGAAACCTGAATGGCTGGCATCAGGGAATGATGACGCTACAGAAACTGAGTGAACGACTGAACGGGCTGGATGAGCATAAAGGGAAATATATGACGGTCAGTGAACTGAAATCTGTGGTGTATTCCGCTATGCAGCTATTTAACCAATCCATACCGGCTGAAGAACAACTGTGGATACTGGCGCAATCGCCGGTAGGGCAGCCACGCTCTCCTGCAGCAGAGGCTCAGGCAGAGATGCACCTGAAACAACTAATCGCCAGGTATGCCGACATTAAACAGAATGCTTCGAAACTAAAAGGCGTGAATGATTATGAATGACTATGCACGTTATCGAAATGTCTGCAGCGGACATTTCTGCACAATCAGGGAGAGTGCCAGAGAGTGATGGCGGACAGAATATCGCTTTGATTTTGTGAAAGTTATCACGAAATTGCATAGTGGTTAGATTCTATCCGCAGTCCATTGAACCTTATTCATTTAAATACGGCTTTAGATTTTTGCCTGCCGCAGGTAGTCAGTGATTGTAGTAAAATCCTCCGTGTTACCCGTTGTTTGTATATCCGTGTGAAATTTTCCTACAGTGAATGTTTAGCTGCTTATCTATATTTATAATCAATGTATCGGTCGTAATCAGAACAGAATGGAGTTGCGCATTCATTGAGCTTGTCAGAATTTAATTGCATTGAAAAATAATATCCCATAAATTTCATGGTATTGATAATAATAATTTTGTTGGTATTGATTAGTTGAAGGTTTACCATACATGGAATATACAAGGAGTCGCGATGCCAGAGGACATGAAAAACATGCTTAGCGTTATGGGGAAAAGAGTTGCGAAGCTTGTTCCCTATGTCGCTTTGTTATCAGGAATAGTTGTTTGGAGCTATTTGAATAGTATAGGTCGAGTAGATATTTTTCCTGATATACTTTCGTTTAATGCTGGGCTTATGTCGGTTTTGGTTTCAGTTATGATATTTGCGCTAGCAATTTCAATGACATTGGTTATACCCAGTTCTATATTGATAGTTATTAAGTCAACCTATGAAGAAAACAGTCGTGCTGTAAATGTATTATCGAAACTTCCTGCTGCATCTTTGTGTTTATCCATCCTGTATTTGGCTATGATTTTTATCCCATTCATACCTGAGGTGGCGAAAGTAACTAAGGGATATGAACCCGGGCTTATTCTAATCGTCTCAATCATTTTGTTTTTGTCATTTTGCTTTGTATTCCTGACGTTAATGAGAAGTTTTAAATGGAATAAAGATGATGGTGTAATAAGTAATATAGGTTGCTTTATCGGGCATACACTCGTAAATCTGTTTGGGGTTTTTTCTGCAACATTGTCAATTTCTATCCCGATCTCGTTCCTGATGCAGTCAAGTAAAGGGGAGAGCACTACTGCTGTCATTTTTGCACTGTTGTTTATGATTGCATTCTCTTTTCTTACATTCTTTCCTTCAATTATTTATTTTGCCAACACGGGAAAAACAAAAAACAATGTTGTTTCAGTTGTTCATCAAATATCATTGGCAATTGTGGGTGTAGTTTTGGTGACGTTTTTATTCTTCCCTAATATCGCAACAATATTTATATATTCATCACTCAATGCGATTGGTCTTGTTAGCAAAACACCACATTTTTATCTTATTAACGGAGAGAAGTATAAACCTGCTATGTTTCATAAAACGTCGTGGAATACTCAGGTACTATCAGATATGGGAGAGCATTTTTACATTAAAGGTGTGAATGTATTTTCTGTGGAAAGTAAAAACCTGATTTGCCCTATGGCAG
>NZ_AEJZ01000152.1:0-11595 GCF_000208525.1 Escherichia sp. TW14182 | reverse complement strand
ATTCTTATCATGATTAACTAAAAGTATTGATTTTTTCAGTTCAACCTACATATATTGCGCGCCCCGGAAGAAACCAGATATCGTTTAGTGGGAAAATATTGCCCTTAAATTCTCTTTTACTTTTGATTTACAGAGTAAAGAGTTGGGATTATCTATCTTCTAAGTAGATTATTGTATTTGAGATCAAGATCACTGATAGATGCATAACTTGTGTGTATCTTTCCGCCCTCAAATTATTACGGCGGAAAATGATTAAGCCATCGCCGATAGACAGATTTCATTTTTACGGCCAGGCACCTTCCCGGGCTGAACTGGCTAAAAGCTGAATTATTTGCATTCCTCCAGGAGAAATAGATGGAAACGACTCAAACCAGCACGATTGCGTCGAAAGACTCTCGCAGTGCCTGGCGCAAGACAGACACCATGTGGATGCTGGGCCTCTACGGCACGGCAATCGGCGCGGGTGTACTGTTCCTGCCAATCAACGCCGGTGTTGGCGGTATGATCCCGCTGATCATCATGGCCATCCTTGCGTTCCCGATGACGTTTTTTGCTCACCGTGGCCTGACTCGCTTCGTACTGTCTGGTAAAAACCCAGGCGAAGACATCACTGAGGTAGTAGAAGAACACTTTGGTATTGGCGCAGGTAAACTGATTACTCTGCTGTACTTCTTCGCTATCTACCCGATCCTGCTGGTTTATAGCGTGGCAATCACCAACACGGTTGAAAGCTTCATGTCTCACCAGCTGGGTATGACGCCGCCGCCGCGTGCGATTCTGTCCCTGATCCTGATCGTGGGTATGATGACCATCGTTCGCTTCGGTGAGCAGATGATCGTTAAGGCGATGAGTATTCTGGTATTCCCGTTTGTTGGCGTACTGATGCTGCTGGCTCTGTACCTGATCCCGCAGTGGAACGGCGCAGCTCTGGAAACGCTGTCTCTGGACACTGCATCTGCAACCGGAAACGGTCTGTGGATGACCCTGTGGCTGGCGATTCCGGTAATGGTATTCTCGTTCAACCACTCTCCGATCATCTCTTCTTTCGCCGTTGCGAAGCGTGAAGAGTACGGCGATATGGCAGAACAGAAATGCTCGAAGATCCTGGCATTCGCTCACATCATGATGGTGCTGACCGTAATGTTCTTCGTCTTCAGCTGCGTACTGAGCCTGACTCCGGCAGACCTGGCTGCGGCTAAAGAGCAGAACATCTCGATTCTGTCTTACCTGGCGAACCACTTTAACGCGCCGATCATCGCGTGGATGGCTCCGATTATCGCGATTATCGCTATCACCAAATCCTTCCTCGGCCACTACCTGGGTGCGCGTGAAGGCTTCAACGGTATGGTGATCAAATCTCTGCGTGGTAAAGGTAAGTCTATCGAAATCAACAAGCTGAACCGTATCACTGCACTGTTTATGCTGGTAACGACCTGGATTGTTGCTACGCTGAACCCAAGCATCCTGGGGATGATTGAAACCCTGGGCGGTCCAATCATCGCGATGATCCTGTTCCTGATGCCGATGTACGCAATCCAGAAAGTACCGGCAATGCGTAAGTACAGCGGTCACATCAGCAACGTATTCGTTGTCGTGATGGGTCTGATTGCTATCTCCGCAATTTTCTACTCTCTGTTCAGCTAAATCCTTTCGCGCCGCTTTCGGGCGGCGCTTCCTCCGTTTTAACCCGATGAATTTCCTATGATTAGCGTATTCGATATTTTCAAAATCGGCATTGGTCCTTCCAGTTCCCATACCGTTGGACCAATGAAAGCGGGTAAACAATTTACCGACGATCTGATTGCCCGTAACCTGCTTAAAGACGTGACTCGCGTGGTGGTTGATGTCTACGGCTCGCTCTCTCTGACCGGTAAAGGCCACCACACTGATATCGCCATTATTATGGGGCTGGCGGGTAACCTGCCGGATACCGTTGATATCGATTCCATCCCTGGTTTTATTCAGGATGTGAATACTCATGGTCGCCTGATGCTGGCAAATGGTCAGCACGAAGTGGAGTTCCCGGTTGATCAGTGCATGAACTTCCATGCCGACAACCTTTCTCTGCATGAAAACGGTATGCGCATCACCGCGCTGGCGGGCGATAAAGTTGTTTACAGCCAGACTTACTACTCCATCGGCGGTGGCTTTATCGTTGATGAAGAACATTTTGGTCAGCAGGATAGCGCACCGGTTGAAGTTCCTTATCCGTACAGCTCAGCAGCCGATCTGCAAAAGCATTGTCAGGAAACCGGGCTGTCACTCTCTGGCCTGATGATGAAAAACGAACTGGCGCTGCACAGCAAAGAAGAGCTGGAACAGCACCTGGCGAATGTCTGGGAAGTGATGCGCGGCGGTATTGAGCGCGGTATTGCCACCGAAGGCGTGCTGCCAGGCAAACTGCGCGTTCCACGCCGTGCGGCGGCTCTGCGCCGGATGCTGGTCAGCCAGGACAAAAACACCACTGACCCGATGGCGGTTGTTGACTGGATCAACATGTTCGCTCTGGCGGTGAACGAAGAGAACGCTGCTGGTGGTCGCGTGGTGACTGCACCGACTAACGGCGCGTGCGGGATTATCCCGGCAGTGCTGGCGTACTACGACAAGTTTATCCGTGAAGTGAACGCTAACTCACTGGCTCGTTACCTGCTGGTGGCAAGCGCCATTGGTTCTCTTTATAAGATGAACGCCTCGATTTCTGGTGCCGAAGTCGGCTGCCAGGGCGAAGTTGGCGTAGCGTGCTCTATGGCAGCGGCGGGTCTGGCAGAACTGTTAGGCGCAAGCCCGGCACAGGTATGTATCGCGGCAGAAATCGCAATGGAGCATAACCTCGGCCTGACGTGTGACCCGGTTGCCGGACAGGTACAGGTGCCGTGCATTGAGCGTAATGCCATTGCGGCAGTGAAAGCGGTGAACGCCGCGCGTATGGCGCTGCGCCGTACCAGCGAGCCGCGCGTCTGCCTCGATAAAGTTATCGAAACCATGTACGAAACAGGTAAAGATATGAACGCCAAGTACCGTGAAACTTCTCGCGGCGGCCTGGCAATGAAGATTGTTGCCTGCGATTAATCTCTCTCCAGAGGCCTCGTTTTGCGAGGCCTCACATTGTTGAGAATGTGCCTGTTGTTTATGTCGGATGCGGCGTAAACGCCTTACCCGACCTACAAAACAGCGAAAATTCAATAGATTGTGATTCTTTTGTAGGCATGATAAGCGTAGCGCATCTGGCAATTTGGCGTTGTCATCAATATCAAACCTCGTTTTGCGAGCACTCTTCCCGATTTCTCATCCAGCCGTAGCCTGTTCCGACATCGAATGTTACCCTTATCGCCTGATCTTTAAGGGGGTTATCGTGGCTGTTCATTTGCTTATTGTCGATGCACTGAATCTTATTCGTCGCATTCATGCCGTTCAGGGCTCACCCTGCGTGGAGACCTGCCAGCACGCGCTCGATCAGCTCATTATGCACAGCCAGCCAACCCACGCCGTCGCCGTTTTTGATGATGAAAACCGCAGTAGCGGCTGGCGTCATCAGCGTTTACCGGATTACAAAGCCGGTCGTCCGCCAATGCCGGAAGAGTTGCACAACGAAATGCCTGCGTTACGCGCAGCCTTTGAACAACGCGGTGTCCGATGCTGGTCAGCCAGCGGCAACGAAGCAGATGACTTAGCCGCCACGCTGGCAGTAAAAGTGACCCTGGCCGGGCATCAGGCAACCATTGTTTCGACAGACAAAGGCTACTGTCAGCTCCTTTCACCTGCACTGCGTATTCGTGATTACTTTCAGAAACGTTGGCTTGATGCGCCGTTTATCGATAAAGAATTTGGCGTTCAACCTCAGCAATTACCCGATTATTGGGGGCTGGCGGGGATCAGCAGCTCAAAGGTGCCGGGTGTTGCGGGGATTGGGCCAAAAAGCGCCACGCAGTTACTCGTCGAGTTTCAGAGTCTGGAAGGGATATATGAAAATATCGACGCGGTTGCCGAAAAGTGGCGCAAGAAACTGGAAGAACATAAAGAGATGGCGTTTCTGTGTCGCGATATTGCCCGCTTACAAACCGACTTGCATATCGACGGCAATTTACAGCAATTGCGGTTGGTACGATAACGGCGTGCCGAATACTACCGATTAACACCTCATTGAATTAAATGCACTTGTAGGCCGGATAAGACGCGGCTAGCGTCGCATCCGGCATTATCACATCAGCGCATTTACCAGGCGGTATGGTAAAGCTCGACAATATCCTCAAGCGTTGCTTCACGCGGGTTGCCACCGGTACAAACATCGGATGCCAGACCGGAGTCAATGCCCCAGCCAACTCACTTACCGTTCGTCGCGACGACCACCCACCGCAGCCCAGATACGACGGACATGCACCGTCACTTCTTCGCGATCGTGATACAACTGCCGCGCCTGAATCTGGGCGTTAATACCATGTTCATCAAGCTGTGCCTGAATGTACGCCAGATTGTGTGACACTTCTTCGTAGCGTTTTTTCATCGGCAGCTTAAGGTTGAAGATAGTTTCACGACACCAGCCATTAACCAGCCACTGTGCCATCAGTGCCGCAACTTTCGCTGGTTTTTCAACCATATCGCATACCATCCATGAGATATTGCTACGTGTTGGGCGGAATTTGAAACCATCTTCCCGCAGCCACGTCACCTGTCCGGTATCCATCAGACTTTGCGCCATCGGGCCGTTATCGACGGAGTATACCCACATGTTGCGCTTCACCAGTTGGTAGGTCCAGCCGCCTGGACAAGCGCCCAAATCTACCGCCCACATTCCATTTGCCAGGCGTTCATCCCACTCATCCGCAGGAATAAACACATGAAATGCCTCTTCCAGTTTGAGCGTGGAACGGCTTGGCGCATCCGCCGGAAACTTCAGGCGTGGAATCCCCATATAGAACGGCGAATTATTATTGCTGTAGGAGTAGCCGGTATAGCAGCAGCCTGGTGCAATAAAGAATACATGCACCACCGGACGCTTCGGCGTTTCATAGTTCGCCAGCACACCCGCATCGCGCAAGGCAGCGCGTAGCGGCACGGTGAATTTACGGCAGAATTTCAGCAACTCTTTGCTTTCGTTGGTATCGGCAACTTCAACACGCAGTTCACCGCCCTTCTCTACTACGCCCTGTAACATGCCGACAATGGGGGTAATACGATCTTCTGACGGCAAATGCTGCAGGAGCTCCCCCACTACAAACCACTGGCGGGCAAAAATTAATGAACTGAACGGCAGCTCACGGATTAACTTATCGCCATCATCAGGTTGATAACATTCATAAATGACATAACCCGCATTCTCTTTCACGCGGGCAAAACCGAAAATTTCCCGCTGGCCGGCTTTATCGGTAATTTCCGCAGCACACTCTTTTTCAAAGCCAGGACGGCACAACAATACAACCTTATTCATGATTTACGCCCTTGCGCTTTAAACGGATAGCTCCGACTAACATTAACGCCCAGCCCGCGAGAAAGCTCACGCCGCCAACCGGTGTGACAAACGCCCACAAACGCAGATGGGACAGCGCCAGGCAATAAAGGCTGCCGCTGAACAGCACCGTGCCTAACGCGAGGAAAACGCTACTCCAGTAAAACCAGATACTGATGCGACGCTGCATCGCCACCGCCAGACCTAAAATCGCCAGCGTATGGAACGCCTGGTATTCGAGGCCGGTCTGGATCCAGCCCATCTCAACGGCTCCCATGGTTTTACTTAACACATGCGCGCCAAAAGCGCCGAGAGCCACAAAAATGAAGCCGCTAATGGCGGCGAAAATCAGCATAAAACGGCTGGTCATGGTCGTACCCTACGTAAATTATTGTTCATAACGAAAGCGGAATTTTTCTTGTTCAGCAGCGGCTTTCGCCAGGATCCATTGGCGAAAGGCGGCTATTTTACCCAGTTCTGCCTGGCTGTCATGACATACCAGATAAAAAGCATTTTTACTGACCAGAACATCATTAAACGGGCAGACAAGGCGTCCGGCCTCGATTTCCGATTGCGCCATCACATTATTCGCCAATGCGACTCCCTGCCCGTGGATAGCCGCTTGCAGCACCATCGCGCTGTGACTGAAGATCGGCCCTTGTTGAACGTTGATATGATTTAACCCCAACTGGCGAGTATATGTCTGCCAGTCACGCCGGGACGCATCGTGTAATAACGTATGTTTAGCCAGATCTTCTGGCGTCTTCAAGGGTTTTTCGCCGGTTAACAGTAGCGGAGAACACACCGGCAACAAATATTCGGCATAAAGTTTTTCGACCCGCAGCCCCGGCCAGTTGCCCCGACCATAAAATATCGCCACATCAACATCATCCGCCAGTTTATCTTCCTGGCGATCGACCGCCTGGATTCGAACGTCGATTCCCGGATAAGCTGAATTAAAGCTGGAAAGTCGCGGCACCAGCCAGTGGATGGCAAAACTGGGGAGTAAACTGACCGTCAACGCCCCCTTGGCGCTACGAGCCTGGAGTTTACGCGTCGCTTCGGTTAATTGCGAAAATATCTCTTTGATATCGAGGAAATAGCTTTGCCCTTCTTCGGTCAGCAGGAGTGAACGATTACGGCGACGGAACAGTTTCAGTCCCAAAAAATCCTCAAGTGACTTGATTTGATGACTTACTGCGGCCTGGGTCACAAAAAGCTCTTCTGCTGCGCGCGTGAAGCTTAAATGGCGTGCGGCGGCATCAAAAACTCGTAAGGCATTTAGCGGTGGTAATCGTTTTGACATGGCTTTTAAACTTTGATGTTAAATGAATTTAACAATTAGATCACACTATGTAACCTATTAGTTTTTTTTATCTGAGCCATTATAAATTGTCCGTTGAGCTTCTACCAGCAAATACCTATAGTGGCGGCACTTCCTGAGCCGGAACGAAAAGTTTTATCGGAATGCGTGTTCTGGTGAACTTTTGGCTTACGGTTGTGATGTTGTGTTGTTGTGTTTGCAATTGGTCTGCGATTCAGACCATGGTAGCTAAGCTACCTTTTTTCACTTCCTGTACATTTACCCTGTCTGTCCATAGTGATTAATGTAGCACCGCCTAATTGCGGTGCTTTTTTTTACCTTGCGATCGCGAATTACTGATCCAGCTCGACCATCTCTTTCACGTCGGTACGGTTGATCTGCTGTTTGTTGCCATTAGCGTCTTTATACGAAATCATACCGGTTTCATTATCAGTTTGTGGTTTACCGTCAGAGACGATGGTACGTCCGTCATTGGTGTGCATCACATAGTTCGAACCGGAACAGGCGCTCAGGGCAAAAGTCAGCATACAGGCAGAGATAATTGCGGCAGTCTTTTTCATCTTCTTCTCCTTAAAGCGATTAATAAATCTTAATAGTATTGATTAACAGGCTAAAATTAACGCCTAACACTATTCAGCATATGTTACTGACGCGGCTTCGCCAGGATATCCAGATAATTCCGATGGTTAGCACTCTCCTTGTATCAAAGTGAATTTTGCGTCACGATCGGTGAATCAAGCCGAGGAGTACCATGAACGTTTTTAATCCCGCGCAGTTCCGTGCGCAGTTTCCCGCATTACAGGATGCGGGCGTCTATCTCGACAGTGCCGCAACCGCGCTCAAGCCCGAAGCCGTGGTTGAGGCTACCCGACAGTTCTATAGCCTTAGCGCCGGAAACGTCCATCGCAGCCAGTTTGCCGAAGCCCAACGTCTGACCGCACGTTATGAGGCTGCGCGGGAGAAAGTGGCGCAATTGCTCAATGCTCCAGATGACAAAACCATTGTCTGGACGCGCGGCACCACCGAATCCATCAACATGGTGGCGCAATGCTATGCGCGTCCGCGTCTGCAACCGGGCGATGAAATTATTGTCAGCGTGGCAGAGCACCACGCCAACCTCGTCCCCTGGCTGATGGTCGCCCAACAAACCGGAGCCAAAGTGGTGAAGTTGCCGCTTAATGCGCAGCGTCTGCCAGATGTCGATTTGTTACCAGAGCTGATTACTCCCCGTAGCCGGATTCTGGCGTTGGGCCAGATGTCGAACGTCACTGGCGGCTGCCCGGCTCTGGCGCGAGCGATTACCTTTGCCCATTCAGCCGGGATGGTGGTGATGGTTGATGGTGCTCAGGGGGCGGTGCATTTCCCTGCAGATGTTCAGCAACTGGATATCGATTTCTACGCTTTTTCAGGTCACAAACTTTACGGCCCGACGGGTATCGGCGTGCTGTATGGCAAACCAGAACTGCTGGAAGCAATGTCGCCTTGGCTCGGCGGTGGCAAAATGATTCACGAAGTCAGTTTTGACGGCTTCACCACACAATCTGCCCCGTGGAAACTGGAAGCCGGAACGCCCAACGTCGCAGGCGTCATTGGGTTAAGCGCGGCGCTGGAATGGCTGGCAGATTATGATATTAACCAGGCAGAAAGCTGGAGTCGTAGCCTGGCGACGCTTGCAGAAGATGCGCTGGCAAAACGTCCAGGCTTTCGTTCATTCCGCTGCCAGGATTCCAGCCTGCTGGCCTTTGATTTCGCGGGGGTTCATCACAGCGATATGGTGACTTTGCTGGCAGAGTACGGTATTGCCCTGCGCGCCGGGCAGCATTGCGCTCAGCCGCTACTGGCAGAATTAGGCGTAACCGGCACACTGCGCGCCTCTTTTGCGCCATATAATACAAAGAGTGATGTGGATGCGCTGGTGAACGCCGTTGACCGCGCGCTGGAATTATTGGTGGATTAATGACAAACCCGCAATTCGCCGGACATCCGTTCGGCACAACCGTTACCGCAGAGACGTTACGCGATACTTTCGCGCCGTTGACGCAGTGGGAAGAGAAATATCGCCAGTTGATCATGCTGGGGAAACAGCTTCCGGCTTTACCTGATGAATTAAAAGCACAGGCCAAAGAGATTGCCGGATGCGAAAACCGCGTCTGGCTGGGGTATACCGTGGCTGAAAACGGCAAGATGCATTTCTTTGGCGACAGCGAAGGACGCATTGTGCGCGGTCTGCTGGCAGTGTTGTTGACCGCCGTGGAGGGCAAAACCGCCGCCGAGTTACAAACGCAGTCGCCGCTGGCGTTGTTTGATGAGCTGGGATTGCGTGCGCAACTTAGTGCCTCACGCAGTCAGGGGCTGAATGCGTTAAGCGAGGCGATTATCACAGCGGCGAAACAGGTTTAAGCACAAATCCAGGTCGGATAAGACGCTCGCGTCGCATCCGACATAATGGTTATTCCTTGCGCGCCGCTTTCGCCATCATCTTCTTCAGCGCATGAGAAACCGCAACAAAACCAAAGGTGGCGGTCACCATCGTTGCCGCACCAAATCCTGATGCGCAATCCATTCGCTTTGGTCCTTCCGCCGTGGCTTTCATCGCACAGACCGTACCGTCTGACTGCGGATATACCAACGCCTCGGTAGAAAACACGCAATCCACGCCGAGCTTACCTTTGCTGTTTTTCACCACGCCAAAATCGCTTTTCAGGCGCTCGCGCAGCTTCGCCGCCAGCGGGTCCTGAATAGTCTTCGCCAGGTCAGTAACCTGAATCTGCGTCGGATCAATCTGCCCGCCGGCCCCCCCCGTCGTTACCAATGGGATTTTATTGCGACGACAGTATGCGATTAGTGCCGCTTTGGGGCGCACACTGTCAATGGCATCAATAACATACGAATAACCGGCATTCATATATTGCGCTACGTTATCCGGCGTCACGAAATCGTCCACCACTGTCACCCGACACTCCGGGTTAATCTGGCGAATACGCTCCGCCATCACTTCCGCTTTTGCCAGCCCGACGTTATCACGCAGCGCGTGAATTTGCCGATTGGTATTGGTGACACACACATCATCCATATCGATAAGCGTTATTGCGCCAATCCCCGTGCGCGCCAGAGCTTCCGCTGCCCAGGAACCGACACCACCGATGCCGACCACACAGATATGTGCATCGGCAAATAGTTGCAAGGCTTTCTCACCATACAGACGCGCAGTGCCGCCAAAACGCTGACGCCAGGCATCACTAATTACCACAGACATAGCACCTCAGAATTAAAAAGGGTGAGGTTATCCCCCACCCTAAACGCATAAATGCCTGATGCGCTACGCTTATCAGGCCTACATAACTCCTGCAATATATTGAATCTGCATGATTTGTAGGCCGGATAAGGCGTTCACGCCGCATCCGGCATGAACAATGCGCACTTAGTTAACAATCAGGAGATGAGGTTATCCCTCATCCTGTCTTATCCGTAAAAACGGCGTACAGAATAACACATCAGCCGCTAAAGACGTTACCTGCACCCGGTGCCGTTTTCAGCACCCAGACACGTCCATAGTGGTTGTACCAACCTGCGCGGTGTCCGGCTTCCGGCCCGATCCCTTGATAGATATCGAAATGTTGGCCTTTGATTGCGCCACCGACATCCAGCGCCACCATCAGACGCAGTTCGTACTGACCGTTAAATTTACCGTTATTATCCAACAACGGTACTTCTGCCAGCAAGGTAGTGCCTGGCGGGATGAGCGAGCGATCGGAGGCAACAGAAGCACGACCAACCAGCGGCACAGCACTTGCTCCTTTCACCGGTGCAAAAGATTGCGGCTTAAAGAAGACGAAAGACGGATTCTGTTCCAGCAGTTCGCGAACTTCGGCTTCACTGTGCGTTTCCCCCCAGTGACGAATCGCCTGCATCGACATATCTTCTTTTTTCACTTCGCCACGATCGATCAGCACCTTACCAATACTGCGATAGGCATGACCGTTCTTTCCGGCATAGCTGAAGAAGTTAAGCGGACTGCCGTCGCCAAAATCGATATACCCGCTACCCTGTACATCCATAATGAAGTTATCCATCAGGGAGTTGCTGTAAGCGAGGATATATTTATCGCTCAGTGCCCCCGCGTAGATCTCCGCACGAGACGGCAGACGGCCGCGTTTTGGCGGCATACGGTAAATAGGATACTGGAACTCGCCCTGGCGGGTATGGCGCGCCTGAATTACCGGCGTGTAATAGCCTGTAAACTGCACGTTGCCATAGTTGTCCGCGCCTTCCATCTGCCAGGCGTCAATGCCGAACTGGCGCATATTGCGGGTATCACCGCCTGCGCGCAGCCACTCTTGCACCGCGTTATAAACATTACTCTGGTTGCCATACAGACGCGGTGACGAGTTACGAATATGGTTAATTTGCTCGGCAAAATCACCGGCGTTAATTGGTGCGCCAACGGCATCTGGCTGGTTCACCAGAGAGAAAGGCTGGGTAAATTTCCCGTCTTTATATTGCTGTCCGCGATCGGTTGGTTTGGAGGAGCAGGCGGCAAGCATCGCCACAACAGCGCCCATAAGAAGGTACTTTACCCAACGTCCTTTCATTGTTCTCTTCTTCAGGTTAAAAAATAAGGCACAACGAAGATAACAAACCGTCGCGTTTAATGAAATGAGCAGACTCTCCCTGACGCAAATTTTGCACAAAAAATAGACGGTAGCGTTTTGTTTTTGTTCAAAATCATGCCAAATCCGTGATCCGGGTAAAAAAAAGGTTGCATGAAAATGCGAGCGGAGTATAGTGCGCATCCACGGACGCGGGGTGGAGCAGCCTGGTAGCTCGT
>NZ_AEJZ01000153.1:0-722 GCF_000208525.1 Escherichia sp. TW14182 | reverse complement strand
AATTGCTTTCGGGGATAACGATACAGGTATAAAACAAAACGGCGACGGTATTCTGGATGTTTATGCGAATGGACAGCATGTATTTCGTTTCCAGAATGGTGTGGCGATAGCGTTAAAAAATATTCAGGCCGGAAATGCTAAAAAATTCACGTTATCCAGCGCCAAAAACTCCACGAAAAACGCAACGTTTAATTTATGGGGTAATTCATCCCGACCTGTAGTTGCAGAGCTTGGTGATGATTCCGGCTGGCATTTTTACAGTCAGAGGAATACGGATAACAGTATAACGTTCGCTGTAAACGGGCAGATGGTTCCATCAAACTACGGAAACTTTGATGCCCGCTATCAGACCAAAACAGGCGGTGTACAGGATGTGCGTCTGGGCAGTGCCATTGGTATTGGGCGTGGCGGGAACGCACCATCAGGTCACCTTATCAGCGGTCTTGATGGTGGTGAAAGTATGGACTGGGCCAATGCCCGCCCGGTGCAGGTTCTGATTAATGGCGTCTGGCGGAATGTAGCGAGTTTGTAATTATGATGCACTTAAAAAATCTTACGGTACAAAACCCTAAAACAATTGAGCAATACCAGCTGGCGCGACAGCATAAATTTTTATTGTGGCTGTTCTCCGATGATGGTCAGGAATGGCACGAAGCCCAGGAAAAATTTCAGCCAGACACTCTGAAAGTTATTTATGTTGAAACTGGCGAAGTGGTCTGGGT
>NZ_AEJZ01000154.1:0-11420 GCF_000208525.1 Escherichia sp. TW14182 | reverse complement strand
GGGGGGGATGTGTTCATTACATTTCCTGTTTTAGTATCCGCATAAAGTGTAACGCCAGATGAGGTCTTTTGTATAATGACGGAGTTCACATTTTTAATTTAGATTAAGCAGGATTCAATAAGTAGAAAAAGCCCGCCAGAGAGGCGGGCAGGCAGGATTAGAACTGATAAACCAGACCTAAAGCGACAATATCATCGGTAGAGATACCGTTGGCAGCGTAGAAGCTGTCATCTTCATCCAACAAGTTAATTTTATAATCAACATAGGTAGACATATTTTTGTTGAAATAATATGTCGCGCCAACGTCGGCGTATTTGACCAGATCTTTATCGTCAACACCGGCCGGATTATCAGTACCACCGGCAGCATTCAGGTCACGCCCTTTAGACATCAGGAAAGACACTGCCGGTCGCAGACCAAAGTCAAACTGATATTGGGCAGTGACTTCAAAG
This sequence comes from Escherichia sp. TW14182, assembly GCF_000208525.1. NCBI lineage: Bacteria > Pseudomonadati > Pseudomonadota > Gammaproteobacteria > Enterobacterales > Enterobacteriaceae > Escherichia > Escherichia sp. TW14182. The sequence goes on along the minus strand of NZ_AEJZ01000154.1, from coordinate 10,968 downwards.
TTCTGGGTCTTGTTCGCAACGGCGTAATCGCTGTTGCCAAATGGTGTCATATTACGCGTTTCGGAATACATGGTTGCCAGATAAATGTTGTTAGCATCATATTTTAATCCGGCAGTCCAGGCATCGGCTTTATCGCCACCTGCCGCAGTATGGTTGACCTGATCATTGGTGCGGTCTGAGGAGGTGTATGCCGCGCCCGCGCTAAAGCCCATACCTAAATCGTAGGTTGTGGAAAGCCCCCAGCCGTCGCCGTTTTCATGACGAACATCACGTCCGTTGTTGGTGCCTTCCTGACCGTTGTTTGCACCTTCGTTATTACCCTGATACTGCACTGCGAAGTTCAGACCATTAACCAGGTCGAAGAAATCAGTATTACGATATGTCGCTACGCCATTAGCACGACCGGTCATAAAGTTGTCTGCATTGGTGTAGGAGTCACCGCCAAATTCTGGCAGCATATCGGTCCAGCCCTCTACGTCGTACATTACACCGTAATTACGTCCGTAATCGAAAGAACCGTAATTTGCAAACTTCAATCCGGCGAATGCCAGACGAGTCCAGGACTGGTTTTTTGAGGATTCAGTATTGTTTGCCTGAATATTGTATTCCCACTGACCATAGCCAGTGAGTTGATCGTTAATTTGTGTTTCGCCTTTAAATCCAAGACGTGCATAGCTCTGATCGCCATCTTTTGCAGAACTATCAGAAAAATAATGCAGGCCATCAACTTTGCCATAAAGATCTAATTTATTGCCGTCTTTATTATAAATTTCTGCTGCATGTACAGCACCTGCGGCGAGCAGGGCAGGGATTAAGAGTGCCAGTATTTTGCTTTTCATTGAAAAAATCCTTTAGTTATTTTATTTGCCTTTTTCTCCCCGTTTGGGAAGTGAAAACATCCTAAAGGAAAAGTTCCATTAGCCGATAAATGTCATTTGTTACGCCTTAAGTAAAACCTTAATCAAATAATTCCTGAGAAATGATGATTGGTTTGGTGAATGATTTGATGGTTATACATACAAAATAAAAATTATACTTTTAAAAAATGATGCGTTATTCTGCGTGGGTTATATGCCTTTATTGTCACAGATATTATTTGTTGTTGGGTCATTGCTATAGTTATTTCTTTCCCAACAAATAAAAAGACAAGCCCGAACTTTCATTCGGGCTTTTTTTCGTTCTGGATAATCCTTATCCGACGACGCTACTCGGTGCCACTTTTATCCGTTTTTCCTGCCATTTGCGCGAGGAAGTCATAGCGTTTTTGCAGATCGGCTGCGGCATCTTTCCATAACTGTTCCGCCACTTCTGGCTGTTGCGAATTCAGACGGCGGAAACGTTGCTCATGGAGCAATGTCTCTTCCAGAGCCTCTGATGGCGGACGTGAATCCAGCGCCAGTGGCAGTTTGCCTTCATCAGCACGACGTGGATCAAAGCGATACAGCGGCCAGAAGCCGGTTGCGGTGAGTTGGCGCATCTGGTCGTGACTCAATGCCAGGTCATAACCGTGCTCTTCACATGGACTGTAAGCAATGATCAGCGACGGCCCAGGATAGGCTTCCGCTTCCTGAATTGCTTTTACCGTCTGGTTCAACTGCGCGCCGAGAGAAATCTGCGCCACATAAACATGACCGTACATCATCATACTGACGCCGAGGTCTTTACGCGCTTTGCGTTTACCGTGTTCGCCAAACTTAGTCACCGCGCCGAGCGGCGTGGCTTTTGACGCCTGACCACCGGTATTGGAATAGCATTGCGTGTCCAGCACCAGAATGTTGACGTTTTCCGTCAGGCTTAATACATGATCCAGACCTCCGAAGCCGATATCGTAAGCCCAGCCATCGCCACCTATCAGCCAGATTGATTTTTCCACCAGCGCATCAGCGTCGCGTAGTAGTTCATGAGCTTCACTCACATCTTTGAGATGCTGGCGCAGCGTGGCAACCTGTTCGCGACGAACGTCTGGCGTGGCATCTGATTTCAACGCTGCCAGTAACTCCGCAGGAATTTTATCAGCAAACTGATCCAGCAGACGCAACACGCGGACACGATGCTGATCGACCGTCAGGCGGAAGCCCAGGCCAAATTCGGCGTTATCTTCAAACAGTGAGTTCGCCCATGCTGGGCCTCGACCGTTGGCATCAGTGGTATACGGTGTGGACGGCAGATTACCGCCGTAAATTGACGAACAGCCCGTGGCGTTAGCGATTAACATCCGGTCGCCATAGAGTTGAGTCAGCAATTTGATATATGGCGTTTCGCCACAACCGGAACAAGCACCAGAATATTCAAACAGCGGTGTGATTAACTGCGAAGTCCGAATATCAATACGTTCCAGTTTGCTGCGGTCAATTTCCGGCAGGTTGAGGAAGAAGTCGTAATTGATTTTCTCTTCTTCCACATGTTCCAGACGCGACATCATATTGATGGCTTTGATCTCTGGATTCTGGCGGTCTTTCGCCGGGCAAACTTCAACACACAAATTACAGCCGGTGCAATCTTCCGGTGCGACCTGCAACACATATTTCTGCCCGCGCATATCGCGCGATTTTACATCCAGTGAATGCAGGCTGGCAGGGGCGTTTTCCATTGCTTCGGGCGGCACCACTTTTGCGCGAATAGCTGAATGTGGGCAAGCGGCGACGCAATGGTTACATTGGGTACAGAGTTCCTCTTTCCAGATAGGGATCTCTTCGGCGATATTGCGTTTTTCCCAGCGCGTGGTTCCCATCGGCCATGTGCCGTCTGGCGGCAGCGCCGAAACGGGGAGGGCATCGCCAAGTCCGGCGAGCATCGCAGCGGTAACGGTTTTAACGAAATCAGGTGCAGCATCGGAAACCACCGGTGGACGATTCGCACTATGCGGATTGACCGGCTGTAACGGGACTTCTTCCACGGATTCTCGCGCCAGCGCCAGTGCCTGCCAGTTACGTTCCACCAGATCCTGGCCTTTGCTGCTGTAGCTTTTGGCAATCGCCCCCTGCAACTCGGCCAGGGCGCTGTCGCCAGGCAGAATTTGCGTCAGGTGGAAAAACGCCATCTGCATTACGGTGTTAATACGAGCCGCCAGTCCACATTCACGCGCGATTTTCGCTGCGTTAATGACATAAAAGCGTGCTTTTTTCTGATTCAGTACTGCCTGCACTTCTTGCGGCAACCGCGACCAGACGTCATCGGCACTGTACGGGGTGTTAAGCAGGAAAATGCCGCCGGGTTTCAGACGTTCTGCCATCTGATATTTGTCGATAAACTGCAACTGGTGGCAGCCAACAAAATCAGCCTGGGGAATCAGATATGCAGAACGAATTGGATGTTCGCTCACGCGCAGGTGAGAAACTGTCAGACCACCGGCTTTTTTGGAGTCGTAAACAAAATAACCCTGTGCATACCACGGCGTGGAGTTACCAATAATCTTGATATTATTTTTGGTCGCGGAAACGCTGCCATCACTGCCCAGACCATAAAACAGGGCTTCCAGCTTCGCGGAGTTTGGCAGGGTATTTTCTGGCAATGGTAGCGACAGATTGGTTACATCATCGTAAATACCGACGGTAAAACGGGGTTTTGGTTTGGCTGTGTTAAGTTCGGCAAATACTGCCAGCACGCAATCCGGGCCAAACTCTTTGGACGATAAGCCATAGCGCCCGCCAATGACGCGTGGCAGTGTTTCACGCTCGCCATTATTAAAGGCTTCCGCCAGCGCGGTCATTACGTCCAGATACAGTGGTTCTGCCTGGGCGCCCGGTTCTTTGGTGCGATCCAGCACCGCGACAGTTCGCACAGAGTCTGGCAATGTTTGCAGTAAATGTTTGGCGGAGAACGGGCGGTATAGTCGAACTTTCAGCACCCCGACTTTTTCGCCACGGGTAAGTAACTCATCAACCACTTCTTCACAAGTACCGATGGCAGATCCCATCAGGATAATCACCCGTTCTGCTTGTGGATGCCCGTAGTATTCAAAAGGCTGATACTGACGACCCGTAGCGGCGGCGAAATCATTCATCGCCTGTTCAACATGGTCGTAAACTGCGTTGTACCACGGGTTAGTAGCTTCACGAGACTGGAAGTAAGTATCAGGATTGGCGGATGTACCGCGAATCACCGGATGTTCCGGGTTCAGCGCGCGGGCGCGGTGGGCATCAATTTCTGCCTGCGGCATCAGTTCAAGAATCGTGTCGTCAGCCAGTGGAACAATTTTGTTGATCTCGTGGGACGTGCGGAAACCATCAAAAAAATGAATAAACGGCACACGGCTTTTTAGTGTCGCGATATGCGAAATGAGGGCGAAGTCCTGCGCTTCCTGAACGTTTGCTGCACACAACATGGCGCAACCGGTTTGGCGCACGGCCATCACATCTGAATGATCGCCAAAAATAGAGAGTGCATGAGTAGCGACGGTACGCGCTGCTACATGCAGTACAAACGGCGTCAGTTCGCCCGCCAGTTTGTACAACGTCGGAATCATCAGCAGTAAACCCTGCGATGATGTAAACGATGTCGAGAGAGCACCCGTTTGCAACGCGCCGTGCACGGTCGCGATAGCACCAGCTTCTGACTGCATTTCAACCACACGAGGCGTATCTCCCCACACGTTTTTCAAGCCGTTTCCGGCCCAGGCATCGGCCTGTTCCGCCATCGTGGAACTTGGGGTAATAGGGTAGATGGCGATAACTTCACTGGTGCGAAATGCCACCGAAGCTACCGCGCCATTACCGTCAATTGTGATCATACGACACCCTTACATTGCGCAAATGAGGGGCACACGAAAAAGCTGCGCGCCCAGTAGTTATCTCTCAATTTTAGCAAATGGCCTTCTGTTGCATTTTCGCTTTTGTGTCCCTCATATCTGCGTAATGAATGTTTTGATCAAACAGTGGACAAAAAAATAGCGATAAAAAAGTAACAATGCGTTGCAACACACATAGTTGTTCTCGACGTAGTCGTCTGTGCTGCCTATTATTTACGGCGGTGTCGTTTGGTTTAAAGATTAGAGGAAGTAAAGATGCGAGCAGCGTTGTGGGTCGGGTGTGCCGCTTTATTGTTATCGGCGTGTAGTAGTGAACCAGTTCAGCAGGCAACTGCGGCGCATGTGGCGCCTGGTTTAAAAGCGTCCATGTCCAGTAGCGGTGAAGCGAATTGCGCGATGATTGGTGGTTCGCTATCCGTTGCCCGTCAACTTGACGGAACGGCTATTGGCATGTGTGCATTACCCAACGGCAAACGCTGTAGCGAACAGTCACTTGCCGCCGGAAGCTGTGGCAGCTATTAATTCATTAAATCCGCCAGCTTATAGGTTAATGTCTGTTTTGCGGTGGCCAGCGTTAACTGGTTCGCAGTCAGATCGACTTGCGCACCTTCTTTCAGCATTTCGCTGATGGTGTGATCGAGTTCATTAAGCTGAGGAGTGGCACACATCATGCGGGTCATTGCCAGCCCTTTAACTTTCAGTTCACCGCCAGAAAGTTTACCCTCGCCGCTAAAGCGGTTGCACATTTTGCCGGAAATCATCATCTTTTCACCAAAGCTGATTTCTGGCGGGTTTTTATCGCTGGTAACAGGTTGACCGTTGACACTTTCCAGCACAAAGCGGTGATGCTGTAATTGTTCTGGCGTCACAGCAATTTTGTCATTACTTACACATCCCGCCATCAGCAGGCTTAACGCAACAAGCGCGGCTACTTTCTTCATTTTGGTTCTCAACTTAAGGTATAAATCAGGTGCTGACTGCCGAATGCAACGCGACGCGTCTTATCCGTCCTGCAAAACATATTTTAAGAATAGAGGATGAAAGATCTTTGGGGATTATCTGAATAAGCTCCCCTGACTTGCAGGGGAGCAGCAAGATTAAACCAGTTCGTTCGGGCAGGGTTCGCCTTTTTCCAGATTGCTTAAGTTTTGCAGCGTGGTCTGGGAAATACTGGTCAGAGCTTCTGCCGTCAGGAATGCCTGGTGTCCGGTAAACAGCACGTTATGGCAGGCAGACAGACGACGGAACACGTCATCCTGGATCACGTCGTTGGATTTATCTTCAAAGAACAGATCGCGTTCGTTTTCATACACGTCCATCCCCAGCGAGCCAATTTTCTGGTTTTTCAGAGCTTCAATTGCCGCCTGAGAATCAATCAATGCGCCACGACTGGTGTTGACGATCATTACGCCGTTTTTCATCTGTTCAAACGCTGCCTCATTCAGCAGGTGGTAGTTCTCCGGCGTCAGTGGGCAGTGCAGGGAGATAACGTCTGATTCAGAGAACAGGGTCGGCAGATCAACATACTCCACACCAAGTTCCAGCGCCGCCGCACTTGGGTACGGATCGAACGCAAGCAGACGCATACCAAAACCTTTCAGAATGCGCAGCATCGCCACACCGATCTTACCGGTGCCGATAACGCCCGCTGTTTTGCCATACATGGTAAAGCCAGTCAGACCTTCCAGAGAGAAGTTGGCGTCACGGGTACGCTGGTACGCGCGGTGAATACGGCGGTTCAGCGTCATCATCATACCGATAGCGTGTTCAGCGACGGCTTCCGGATCGTAGGCTGGAACACGGACTACTTTCAGCCCAAGTTCTTTTGCCGCATCAAGATCGACGTTATTGAAACCGGCACAGCGCAGGGCGATATATTTAACGCCGTGCTTTTTCAGCTCTTCCAGCACCGGGCGGCTGCCGTCATCGTTTACGAAAATACATACCGCTTCGCAGCCATTGGCGGTTTTGGCGGTTTTTTCCGTCAGCAGAAAGTCAAAAAATTCCAGCTCAAAGCCAAAGGACTCGTTCACCTGTTGCAGGTACTTCTTGTCGTACTGTTTTGTGCTATAAACGGCGAGTTTCATAAGACTTTCTCCAGTGATGTTGAATCACATTTAAGCTACTAAAAATATTTTACAAAATTTAAAATATAATTGAAAGCTATGACCATATTGAAAAATTCATCAACAACTATGCTTAGTGTAGGCGCAACCTTCAACTGAACGGTTAAACATGCCACAATACCCGTATTGAACGCTTAATTTTTCGCTAAATCAGGATATTAACTACCCATGTTGGGTAAATATAAAGCTGTTCTCGCGCTGCTATTACTGATTATTCTTGTGCCGTTGACGTTGCTAATGACGCTCGGATTGTGGGTTCCCACGCTGGTGGGCATCTGGCTACCGCTCGGGACACGTATTGCATTAGATGAAAGCCCACGCATTACGCGTAAAGGTTTAATCATTCCCGATCTCCGTTATCTGGTGGGAGATTGTCAGCTTGCGCATATCACCAACGCCAGCCTTTCACATCCCAGCCGCTGGTTATTGAACGTTGGCACGGTAGAACTTGATTCTGCTTGCCTGGCGAAATTGCCGCAGACAGAGCAATCTCCAGCCGCCCCGAAAACCCTCGCGCAGTGGCAGGCCATGTTGCCTAACACCTGGATCAATATCGATAAACTGATTTTTTCTCCCTGGCAGGAATGGCAGGGAAAACTCTCTCTCGCATTAACCTCTGATATCCAGCAACTGCGTTATCAGGGCGAAAAAGTTAAATTTCAAGGCCTGCTTAAAGGGCAACAATTTACAGTCAGCGAACTGGATGTTGCCGCGTTTGAAAATCAGCCGCTGGTAAAACTGGTGGGGGAATTTACTCTGCCGCTAGTGCCGGATGGGCTTCCTGTAAGTGGTCATGCTACCGCGACGTTGAATTTGCCGCAGGAACCGTCGCTGGTGGATGCTGAACTCGAGTGGCAGGAAAATAGCGGGCAATTGATTGTGATGGCACGAGATACCGGCGATCCGTTGCTCGATTTACCGTGGGAAATTACCCGTCAGCAATTGACTGTCAGTGATGGTCGCTGGAGCTGGCCATATGAAGGTTTTCCCCTTAGTGGGCGATTGGGTGTCAAAGTCGATAACTGGCAGGCCGGGCTTGAGAACGCATGGGTTAGTGGTCGACTGAGTGTGCTGACCCAGGGGCAAGCAGGTAAGGGCAATGCGGTGCTTAATTTTGGCCCAGGAAAATTAAGCATGGATAACAGTCAGATGCCACTGCAACTGACCGGTGAAGCGAAACAGGCGGATCTTATTTTATATGCTCGCTTACCGGCGCAGCTAAGCGGAAGTCTGGCTGACCCAACGCTGGCCTTTGAACCTGGCGCGTTATTACGTTCAAAGGGAAGAGTCATCGATTCACTGGACATCGATGAAATTCGCTGGCCTTTAGCGGGAGTAAAAGTCACCCAACGTGGTATTGACGGGCGTTTACAGGCCATTTTGCAGGCACATGAAAATGAACTGGGCGACTTTGTGCTGCATATGGATGGTCAGGCGAATGATTTTCTCCCTGATGCAGGACGCTGGCAGTGGCGTTACTGGGGAAAAGGCAGTTTTACCCCGATGAATGCCACCTGGGATGTCGCAGGAAAAGGTGAGTGGCATGACAGCACGATTACGCTTACCGATCTTTCGACCGGTTTCGACCAGTTGCAATATGGCACGATGACGGTAGAAAAGCCGCGCTTAATTCTTGAGAAACCTGTTGTCTGGGTACGCGACACGCAGAATCCGTCTTTTAGTGGTGCGCTTTCGCTGGATGCAGGGCAAACGCTTTTCACGGGGGGCAGCGTGTTACCGCCATCAACCTTAAAATTTAGTGTTGAAGGGCGCGAACCAACTTATTTCCTCTTCAAAGGCGATTTACATGCTGGCGAGATTGGTCCGGTTCGGGTAAATGGTCGCTGGGACGGTATTCGTCTGCGCGGTAACGCCTGGTGGCCTAAACAATCACTGACTGTATTCCAGCCGCTGGTGCCACCCGACTGGAAGATGAACTTACGCGATGGCGAACTGTATGCCCAGGTCGCATTTTCAGCTGCGCCGGAACAAGGATTCCGCGCGGGAGGGCACGGCGTGTTGAAAGGCGGTAGTGCCTGGATGCCAGATAATCAGGTTAACGGTGTCGATTTTGTCCTGCCTTTCCGTTTTGCCGATGGAGCCTGGCATCTGGGGACTCGCGGCCCCGTTACGTTGCGAATTGCCGAAGTGATTAATCTGGTGACAGCGAAAAATATTACGGCTGATTTGCAAGGGCGCTATCCGTGGACAGAAGAAGAACCATTGCTGTTGACTGATGTTAGCGTCGATGTGTTAGGCGGTAACGTGCTGATGAAACAATTACGTATGCCGCAACATGACCCGGCGCTGTTGCGGCTGAATAATCTCTCATCCAGCGAACTGGTTAGCGCCGTCAATCCGAAACAATTCGCCATGTCCGGGGCATTTAGTGGTGCACTGCCGTTATGGCTAAACAATGAAAAATGGATAGTGAAAGACGGTTGGCTGGCAAATAGCGGGCCAATGACCTTACGTCTGGATAAAGACACTGCGGATGCAGTAGCAAAAGACAATATGACCGCTGGAACCGCCATCAACTGGTTGCGCTATATGGAAATTAATCGATCATCGACAAAAATTAATTTAGATAATCTCGGTGTGTTAACCATGCAGGCAACGATTAGCGGTAATAGTCGGGTTGATGGCAAAACAGGCACTGTGAATCTTAATTACAGTCACGAAGAGAATATTTTTACGTTATGGCGCAGTTTACGCTTTGGCGATAATCTCCAGGCGTGGCTGGAACAGAATGCCCGTATCCCGGAAAATGACTGCCCGTCAGGAAAAGAATGTGAGGAAAAACAATGAAAATAGTGATAGCCGCGCTCGCGTCCTCTTTTATGTTGGTTGGTTGCACTCCGCGCATAGAGGTGGCTGCGCCGAAGGAGCCAATCACCATTAATATGAACGTTAAAATTGAGCATGAGATCATCATCAAAGCGGACAAAGATGTTGAAGACCTGCTTAAAACTCGTAGCGATCTTTTTTGAGGTCATGATGAAAAGAACATTACTCATAATAGTGTGGATTATTGGCCTGATGAGTAGCAGTGCGATGGCATTAACTCTGAATGAAGCCAGAAGTCAGGGGCGGGTCGGTGAAACGCTTAATGGTTACCTGGTGGCGCTGGAAACGGATGCTGAAACACAGGCATTGGTAAGAGATATTAATGAAGCTCGTAATCGTAGTTACCAGCAACTGGCAAAACAGAATAATGTATCCACAGATGAGATAGCGAAACTGGCAGGGCAAAAACTTGTCGCGCGTGCGAAGCCGGGTGAATATGTACAGGGGATTAATGGTATATGGTTGCGAAAATAAATTATATTTCACAACAACATGTTTATTACATATGTTTATATGATTCTTTGTGTTTTTAGCCAGGCAGGTCTTATTAACAGATCTGTTTATATATTCTATTATTATCTCGTCTGTTAATTACAATTCATCATTTGTGTGGATGTGAGCCAATAATCTATTCATGATGTAAATGGATTATTAATGTCTTTTTCTCGCCTGTTTTTAATTATTGTTTGAAATGACTTGCTCGCAGAATATAATTTAATAAATGCTCTGATGTGGTTTTTAAACTGCTTCGACTTAATATTCACCATACAAATAACATAACTATTATTTAATGAATGTTTCGTTGCAGGCATTTAGTGCTTTCTGTTTTTACGTTTTGCGTAGTTTGTTACGCGGGAACTATTTTTTAAGGAGTTATATATGCAAAGGAAAAAATTGTTGTCTGTATGTGTTGCGATGGCGTTAAGTAGCCAGACATGGGCTGCGGATACCACTACAACCGAGTCAGCAGACGAAACACGGAAATCCAGCAAAATATCATGTCCGGCAAATATTCAAATATTAAATAAAGAACAGCTTGAACATTTACCTGCAGAATGTAGAGATCTTAAAGACAGTGCCGTTTTACCCTGGGCCGCCGCTGGTCTGGCGGCGGTAGTAACTGGTGTCGCGGTCTATGCCCTACACGATGATAATAATCATCACGACGATCCGTCTCCGGTGCCGGATGATGGCGGTAATACACCAGTACCACCGGATGATGGCGGAGACACACCAGTACCGCCAGAC